>NZ_JANSIM010000284.1:0-9626 GCF_047502655.1 Synechococcus sp. R5-12
GATAGTGGTGAGTGGATAGTGACCAGCCACTAGTCACTAACAGAAGGCGGGGCTTCCCGCCGGTCTAGCTAACAAAGCCAATCCCCAAAGATCGAAAATGGCCCCCTGGCTGCGCCTCAGCCCCTCCATCTCTCCTGCAGCTTGAGCTCCATCTGCAGATCCCGCGCCGGGACAGGGTCAGCTTCCAGTCTTGCTGCCCATCTCGGCAGCTTGGATCAAGGCCCTGGCTCGCTGTTGATCCAACTTGGCTTGCAAGCGCTCTTGCTTGTCGCTGCTGGTATTCAAAACTTTGCTTGCTTCGTCCAAGAGGGCCTGAGCCGCTGCCTTATCCACTTTTTCACCCCGCTCTGCTCGGTTGACCAGGACGGTTACCTCGTTATTTTCGACTTCTGCAAATCCGCCCATGACCGCAATGGCCAACCACTTTCCATCGGCTTTGACCCGCATAACGCCATTGCCGATGGCGGTCAAGAGGGGGGCGTGCCCAGTGAGAATGCCCAATTGGCCCGAAGTGGCAGGGAGGATCACTTCCTCGCTGGGGGCATCCCAAACCGTGCGGTCGGGGGTAATCACACGAACCATCAGCGTCACGACAGATCTCCTGAGGGCTTGAACACTTTCGCGTCGGCGGTGCGGAGCACCCTGCTTCCGATCCTACCGGATCCGGATCCCTGCAGCTTTGCCTGGTTCCCCTTTTGTCTTTATTCTCTCGGGGCAGCCACACTTAACCTGGACATAACCTTGCCTTTACTTCAGACTGGAAGGCAAGCGCTAAGGTGTTGTCGGGAACACTTATCTCATGCCCCAACCTCAGCATTGACGGCCAGCCCATTGCTGTTGGTTTGCAAGGGGGAGCCCAACGACTGGTGCGCCCAGTTTTCCTAGCGGAGCCAGCCTATGCCTGAAGCGATGCCTAGCCATTTTGCTGCCGGCCTGTCCACACGGGAGCGCCAACTGCTGGAAGACCTCTACCGCAGCCGCAGTTTATCCCCCTACACTCCCGGCCAGGTTATCCCTTTGTTTCCTGATGAATGGGTGATCGTCTGTCGGGGGGTGGTGCAGTTGACCACCCTCTATCCCAACGGTGGTGAGGCGCTGTTGGGGTTTGCCGGCCCCTCCATGCCCCTGGGATCCCCTCTGACGATGCTGGATCCCTACCAAGCTAAGGCTTTGACGGCAGTTGATGTGCTGCGGCTGCCGGCAGCAGAGGTGGAAGCCTCAGAGATCCTGAGTCAAGGGCTGCTCAAGCAGGTGGTGCGTCGGCTGCGCCAAACCGAAGCATTGCTCGCCTTGGCCGGACGGCGGCGGGTAGAGGATCGGCTGCGCCAGTTGCTCTCCCTTTTGGCTGTGGAGCTGGGATCCCCGGTTGCAACAGGGGTGCGCCTGCAAGTGCGCCTTACCCACCAGGACTTGGCCAATGCCATCGGCACTACCCGGGTCACCATTACCCGTCTCCTAAACCGCTTTCGCCAGCAGGGCTGGGTTGCGGTGGACAAAAACCGGCACCTTGTCATCAAACTCGCCCACGCTCCGTAAAACCTTTAGAAACTGAGCAGGATCTGCTCCTAGGGCATGGCTGAAAGCTGGCAGTTTTTGGCTCGTAGTTAACTGCTGGGAGATGGAGCTGACGGGAGTCGAACCCGTGTCCGAGATGGGTACTGAGGGATCACTCATTCACAGGTTTAGCCTCTTTGACCCTCGAGGCGGGGATCGCCGTTTGGATCCCAGCGATGGGAGTTCTCCGCCTAATCTTAGTCTCTCCCTCGACGGAGCCAGAGTAGAGAGCTGCACCCGTTGGGGTTGTGATCCGCCCACTTAACGGGGTCGTGAGCAGATCCTCGAGCTCAGAGTAAGTTTTCGGTTACTGAGCCTTAGGCAGCCAAAGCAGCCGCTTTACGAGCAAAGGGTACGACGTTGTTCGCACGTACTTTTTTGAGCCTGGTGGTAACGGGATAAGCTCAATCCCGACCTGCCTCATGAACCCATGTTCGCCACCCCGTCGAAACCGTTACAGCCCCAGGGTTGACTTGAGTCCAGCATAGCAAGATTTTTGGGGATACGGCCAGAACCTTTGCGAATGTGACAGAAGCTTTGCTAATATGACGAAGCTGCAAACTTGGGTCGGTAGCTCAGCGGTAGAGCACTCGGCTTTTAACCGATTGGCCCAGGGTTCGAATCCCTGCCGACCCATGTCAGTCTTCCCCTTCCAAAATGCGGGGCACCTTGAAGAACATGTCTGCCCGGTCAGGGGCGTTGGCCAGGATCCCTTCGATATCCGGGTAGGGCTCAACTTCATCGGGGCGGGTGGGCAGTTCCATGTCCAGGACATGAAAGGTGGGCTCTACCCCCTCCGTGTCCAGCTCCTTCAGTTGCTCCACGTAGGCCAAGATGTCTGCTAGCTGCTCTGTGAACTGGATCTCTTCCTCTTCGGTCAGCTCCAGACGAGCCAAGTGAGCAACATGTTGGACTTCTTCCCGTTTCAGCATCCTCTCCTCCGGCTCCCAGATTATCGACTTGACTTAGCCCAGGGTAGCCGAGATCAACCGTTCGCGTTAACGGGACGGAGTCCTTCTGCAGGAAAGCTCAGTACACCTCCAGGTTGGCGCGCCCGGTGGTTTTCAGCCAGTTTTGGGCCTCGATGTAGTTGTTGGGGGCAATGCGAATGGCCCGAATCCAGTACTGGGCAGCCTCGTTGAACAGGGCCTCTGCTGTTTCCTCATCCCCGGCTTGCAGGCTCAGCTCGCCCTTGTGGTGCAGCAATACGGCAATGTTGTTCAGGGCAGAGCAAAGTCTTGGGTTTAACTCCAGAGCTTGGTGGTAGTGGTCGAGGGCTTTGTCAAGCTCGCCGTTGCTCTGGTAGATCAGGCCCATGTTGTAGAGAATGTAGCTGCGGTCTTCTTCCCCTTGCTCGAGGGCGAGGGCTTCTCTGTAGTTTTCTAGGGCCTCGGCGTATTCTCCTTCGCTCTGAGCGGCCATGCCATCCCGGTAGTAGGCAAAGGCTTTCTTTTCCTCGGAACTCACCCCTGGCAGCAGTTTCAGAATTAGATCGGCCATGACGGTGAAGGTCTTGTCAATGAAGTTGTCGTTCTTCATGCTGCGCGGCATGGCTGACCCCTTTTAAGTTTAGGACTAAGGATCTCTACTCTTGCGTTGTATCACGCCCAAGGCGGGATCCGAAACACAACTCCATGAGGGCTCTGTCTCAGGCTACGGCAGGGGAACTGCAACGCTGTCGCGACGAGGCTGCGAACGGCTTGGCCAAGGAACTTCCGAGCCTGTTAAGACCGTGTCGAGGAGCGCTTGCTCAGGCGCACAGGATGCCACTGCACGGTTTCGCCGGGGGAAACTTCGATCTCACAGGCGGTGTCGATCAGCCGCTGTGCCTGCGCTTGAGGGGTGGGATAGCGGGCCAGATCTGCATCCACCAAGTGGGGATGCTCCTGCAACAGCCGCACGAGAAACTCCTGCAATTCCTCAGGGCTGAGAAATTGCTCCGGCAAGCCCGGTATCAGCAGCACATAGTGGTTGGCAGCACGCAACAGTTCGGGTTCAGAGTCTGACATGGTGTGCGGTTGGGCATCTTCCTTCCATCATGAACCAACAGGTTGCGCCTCTCTTGATATCCTGAAAAAGACTTTCCTTGCTCTTGTCCTCCGTCTTGTTGGCGTTTGAGATCTGCTTTCCCTATGGCCAAGCCGCGCACCCTCTCCGGCATTCAGCCCTCTGGCGAACTGCATTTGGGCAACTACTTGGGGGCAATTAAAAACTGGGTGGCCGAGCAGGAGCACTACGAGAACTTTTTTTGCATCGTCGATCAACACGCCATCACCGTCCCTCAGGATCCCAAGCTGCTGAGGGAGCGAACCCGTTCGCTGTTTGCCCTTTATTTGGCCTGCGGTCTCAGCCTGGAGCATTGCGTGCTATTCGTCCAGTCCCACGTGCCTGCCCATACGGAGCTGGCCTGGCTGTTCAACACCATCACCCCCATGAACTGGGCGGAGCGCATGATCCAATACAAGGAGAAGAAAGAAAAACAGGGAGAGGAGACCAGCGTTGGCTTGTTCAGCTACCCGATTTTGCAGGCGGCGGATATTTTGCTCTACCAACCCAAGTATGTGCCGGTGGGGGAGGATCAGCGGCAGCATATTGAGCTGTGTCGGGATATTGCTCGCCGCTTCAATGACCGTTTTGGAGAGGTGTTTCTGATCCCAGAGGCCCTGATTCGTCCGGAGGGGGCGCGGGTAATGAGCTTGACCGATGGTACGCGCAAGATGTCCAAGTCGGATCCCTCGGATTTCAGCCGTATTCATCTGCTGGATGACCCGGATACCATCCGCAAGAAGATCCAAAAATGCAAGACCGACCCCATTCGGGGCATTACTTTTGACGATCCGGCTCGTCCCGAAGCCCACAATTTGTTGACGATTTACATGCTCACCTCCGGCAAAAGCAAGGAGGCGGTGGCGGCTGAGTGTGCCGAGATGGGGTGGGGACAGTTCAAGCCCCTCCTCGCCGACAGCATCATCGCTGCCCTGGAGCCCATTCAGCAGCGCTACCGGGAACTGTGGAGCAACCCCGACCACCTGCTCGTTCTGATTCGGGAGAATGCCGCTAAGGCCCGTGCCATCGCCGAGCAAACGCTAAAAACGGTGAGAGAGGCTATGGGGTTCTTACCCCCCTGAGGGATCCCTGCCCAAGCTTTGATGGGATCAGTCGGGGTTGCCATCGCGGATCTCGACGGTGCTCAAGGCGCTCACCAGCCAATCCAAACCCAGCTCCGAGAGGATCCCTTTCCAGCCTAGGCGCAGGCGCTCCTGCCATTCTTGCCGGTGGTTAATCAAATACACGCAGACCAGAGTGATGCCCACTCCCAGCCATTGCAGCCGCGTCAGCGATTCCCCCAGAAAGGTGCTGCCAAACAGCAGGGCAAAGATGGGGGTGAGGAAGGTCAGGGAGCTGAACTCGGTGAGGTTTTCCTGAGAGGCGAAATAGAAGAAGAGGGCATAGGCCAAGGCGCTCCCCATCACCGAAGCGTAGAGGAGGCCCAGCCAGTGGATCCCGCTCAGGTGTTGCCATTGCTGGGTTTCTGTTAGTGCTGACAGCAGGATCAAGGGCAGGCTGCCCAACACCATGTGCCAGCCCGTCGCCAGCACCGGATCCGCCACCTCCGCCACCTTGGGCATCATCACGGTGCCGATGGCCATCGACAGGGAGGCCATCAACATCCAAACGACGCCGGCCCCCAACTGCAGGGATCCCTCGCCGGATAGGCCGATGAGGCCAATGCCGAAAACTCCCAGCCCCAGGCTCAGCCAGCCTAGGGATCCCATCCGCTCGCGGTAAAACCAGGTGGCCATCAGAGCCACCGCCAGCGGCTGCGAGTCAATGAGCACGGATCCCAGGCCCGCCCCTGTCTCTTTCAGCCCTTGGGCCAAAAATCCCTGAAAACATGTGCCATCCACCAGCGCAAACGCCAACACCCATAGCCAGCCGCGCAGCCCTCTGGGATGCCAGGCGTGAGACGCAGAACCCCGCCCCTGCCAGAGCCGAAAGGCAAGAACCAGGATCCCTGCCGGCAGCAACCGCAGAATGGCAATGAAGAGGGGGGTGGTCTCGGAGAGGGCATCTCGCATCACCACCATCGCCGAGCCCCACAGGAAAAAGGGGGCAATCATCAGGAGGCGTTGCCAGATAGGCTGAAAGAACAGGTCAGACTGAGCCATAGGTGCTTCAAACTTGGAGACGGAAGTTAACCCCATGTTAAGCGCTGGGGCAGCTCAGTTACAAATCTTAACTGTTGATGCATGTTATGCCTGGCATGGGATCCCTGGAGGGCTTTCTCAACCTGGACAAGCCGGCGGGGCTCACCTCCCACGACTGTGTGGCGGCGGTGCGGCAGGTCTTGCGCACCCGCAAGGTGGGGCATGGGGGCACCTTGGATCCGGCGGCAACGGGGGTTTTGCCGATTGCGGTGGGACGGGCAACACGCTTTTTGTCGTTTTTGTCGGGGGATAAGGTGTATCAAGCAACCTTCCGATTGGGACAGCGCAGCGACACCGACGATGCCGAAGGGCAGATCCGGGTGGGATCCCCTTGTCCTGGGTTGAGTCGCGAGCAGGTAGAGCAGTGCTTGCGGGAGTTTACCGGCGAGATCTGGCAGGTACCGCCCCTCTACAGCGCCCTTAAGCGGCAGGGGAAAAAGCTCTACCAGTTGGCCCGGGCCGGCGTGGAGGCTGCGGAACTCCAGTTGGAACCCCGACGGGTGGTCATTCGGCAACTGCGCATCCTGGGCTGGCGAGCCGGAGACTTTCCGGAAGTGGATCTGGAAGTTGCCTGTGGCCCCGGCACCTACATTCGTGCCCTTGCCCGCGATGTGGGGGAAAAATTGGGCTGTGGAGGGCTGATGAGCCGGCTGCGACGGCTGCAAAGTGGCCCCTTTCGCATCGCAGAAAGCCTGCCCCTGGAGAAATGGCAGGGATCCGCGGATCCCGCTGCCGCCCTGTTGCCCATTGAGTGGGGATTTGCCGATTGGGAGGCAGTAGAACTCTCTTCCGCCAAAGCGGAGCAGTGGCTGCAGGGTCAGGCCATTCCCCTCGACCGGCCCATTATCGGTGCCCCTACTTTGCGGGTGCTGGATGAGGAGGGCAAGTTTTTGGGCTTGGGGTATGGTCAGGCAGGCCAGCTCAAGCCGCTGCGGGTGTTGTCGCCGGATCCCTAGAGTGTTGCAGAAAGGTTACATTTTCGTAACAACATTGGCCATTGTCTCAGAGGGAAGTGGGAAAGAAACCCCTGCATGCTAAACTTCTGAGGGCGAAGGGGAGCCTGAAGCGTCGCCGTTGCCGGGCTCTGGCTCGATTTTCCAAGGTTGACCTTTGGATGTTGTCCGGCAAAATCTCTTCTCATTTTTTCATCTCAAGCTACTTTACAAAATAAAGTCACAAGAATGGAGCTGGGGATATGCGGGATGCCGTAACCACACTGATCAAAACCTACGACCTGACGGGCCGCTACTTGGATCGGGAGGCAATGGATGCGCTCAAGGCTTTTTATGACTCGGGGCTGCGGCGCATCAAGGCCGTGAACGTGATCAATCTCAACTCAGTGGATATCGTCAAAACGGCTGCTGCGGCCATGTTCGCCCAGGTGCCAGATCTCATTCGTCCGGGAGGCAACGCCTACACCACCCGCCGCTATGCCACCTGTTTGCGGGATATGGACTACTTCTTGCGCTACGCTTCCTACGCGCTGGTGGCTGCCGACAACAGCATTTTGGATGAGCGAGTCTTGGCCGGCTTACGGGAGACCTACAACTCCCTCGGTGTGCCCATCGCCCCGACGGTGATTGGCATTCAAAACATGAAAACCCGCACCCTGGAGCTGCTTGGCTCCGGCGAAGACTACAGCTTTGTGGCCGAGCCCTTCGATTACCTGAGCGCTAAGCTGAGCGAAACCGATATCTAAACCGATATCTAAGCGCCTGCTCTTATTCGTCGGCATAGGGGTTTGGCGGCACCGGTATCGGCTCCACCTGCTCGGCAGCGATTACCAACTGAGATTGGCCATCCCGCTGCTCCACGGCCATGCGCCCCTCCAGACGCAGCCAACTGTCGGCAGTTAACTGCTCTGCCTCTGGCCAGCGCACCGGCAAGCCCACGGGGTAAGCATCGGCAGCACAGCAGCTAACCAAAAACCGAGCAATAACAAAGTGGTCGGGTCGCTCGTCAGGAATGACGAACCCCTGCACCCGCACCGGCTGGTCTTCATAGGTGTAGGGATCCGGGTAAACATCCAAGGTGCGCACCCAGTCCAGCAGAGTTCGCTGACGGGGGTCGAGCTTGGGGCGAAAAGCCTGCGGCTGGCTACGAGATACCCCCAGATAGGGAGATACCCCTCGGTTGAGGGCAGTTTGGCTGGAGAGTGGTCGTGGCTCGACCCAAAACCCCAGCAGGGCCGTCAGGATCAACAGTCCTGCGCCCAGCCGCGGCCCCAATAGTGAGGCATGGACTTCAGAAGAGGCAACTTTGGCTCCTCGCCAACGGCCAATCCCCAAGCCCAACAGACACAGCCCGGCCAACAGCGCCACATTCACATAGCCGGGATTGATCAACATCAGCAGGGTGCCCCGCCAGCGATAAACGATCAGCAGGATCCCTAGCAACATCAACCCAACCGCCTCCCAGTAGGCCGTATTGCCCCACCGCAACGGTTTGGACTCCGTCCCGCTGACGCGACCGACAGGCCGAGACATACCCTTGGTTTTCGCGTGCGGTTCCTCTGGATTTTGTTTTTCTCGAAGACGACCAGAACTGCTTTTGGGCATGGGTTGCAGCTTTTTCACACCACTCCGAGCCTAAGTTTAGCAATCCTCGCGGAAGTGCCCACTGCCGGCGTTGGGGAATGCCTGTGCTGCCAATTTCCCAGTCACAGGTATCGGGTTGCCCGAATAAGGCAAGGACTCCGTCCCCCTAACGCGAACAGCAAAACATTTCGTTTGGCTCACGTTCTTTGATTGCCGTCTTTACAGCTTCAGGGATCCCATCATCAATTCAACAAATCCAGCCACAGATAACCTCACATTGGCACGGACTTTGGCGTGATAGACAGGGTTGCAGGCTGATGTATAAAGCCTAGGGAGTTGCTGCAATTTTGGCGGTCTGCTCTACAGTGGGATAGAGACAACTGAGATACAACACACGAATGTTGGCCGAATGTTGGCAAGGATACCCACCTGGCTGCGGGGCGTGAGCTATGCCATCTATGGCTTTCTCTACCTGCCAATTCTGCTGATCGCCGTCTACTCCTTTAACCGAGCCCGCTTTGGCCTGGCGTGGACAGGTTTTACCTTCGATTGGTACCTTTCCCTGTTTCAGAATGCCCTGGTCTGGCAGGCCACGCAAAATACCCTCGTCCTGGCGTTGGTCAGCACGCTGGTCAGCACGCTGCTGGGATCCCTCTTGGGCTATGGTCTCTACCGCTACCACTTCCCCGGCAAAAAGGCGGTGCAGGGGCTGCTGCTCTTGCCGGTAGCCATTCCGGATATTGTGATGGCCATTGGGCTGCTGCTGTTTTACCAAGTGGTGCGCGCCTACACCGGCTGGTTTGAGCTGGGCCTGGGGACGATGATCTTGGCCCACATTACGTTTCAGATTGCTTTTGTGGCTATTGTGGTGCGCAGCCGTCTCCAACTTTTGGATCCTGCGTTGGAGGAAGCCGCCTATGACCTCTATGCAAACACCTGGCAAAAGCTACGCTATGTCACCTTGCCCTTGGCCATGCCAGGGATCCAAGCTGCCGCTTTGCTGGCTTTTACCCTTTCGATAGATGATTTTGTCATCTCCTTTTTTACCAGTGGCCCCGAAAGCCAGACCCTGCCGATTTTGATTTACAGCACGGCGCGACGAGGAGTTACCCCGGAAATCAATGCCCTCTCCACCTTGATCATTCTGGTTACCTTGATCTTGGTCGTGGGCTTCCCCCTGCGGAGTGCTCCGCACCGCTGACGCGAACAGCCGCTCCCGCCTGGGATCCCGCTAGCCGTTCTCGACAGTTCCCTCTCTCCCCCTGAGAGAGGTTGGAGATGAGGGCGTGACATACTCCCATCGCTGACCCTACGGGTACAGCGTGGG
>NZ_JANSIM010000048.1:0-10418 GCF_047502655.1 Synechococcus sp. R5-12
TTCAGTATAGTTGAGCTTATTATTGACTAGAGTCATGCTCTGCCGGGATCCCTTCTTCGTCGAGTATTTTATCTGCTTGGATCCCACTAGGGCTGAGCTGGGTCGGCTGGCCCCCAAATGCGAATTGAGCCATCGGCGCCACCACTGAGAAGGGTCTGCCCATATCGCTGCGCGACGCTTCCGCGACCGGGGCCAAACAGCAAGACGCTCACCATCCAAGTCTGGCCGCCCAGGGTGCGCAACTGTTCTCCGCTGCGCAGATCCCAGAGCTTGATCTGGTGAGCGCGGTAATCGGTGCCGCTGGCGAGCAAGCGGCCATCAGGGCTGAGGGCAAGGGCGGCCAAGCCGGACAAAGTCTGGGGCAAGGTGCGCTCCAAGGATCCCGTGCCCAAGTTCCAGACCAGGATGCCACCGGTACTGCCAGCGAGCAAATAGCGGCCATCTGGGCTCAGAAGCACCTGCTCGATGGGGTAGTCGGCCTTTAGGGTTTCCAGCAAGGCCCCGCTGCCAGGATCCCAAAGGTGAACGGTGGGATCTCCATTGGCGGCC
The DNA here is from genome assembly GCF_047502655.1 of Synechococcus sp. R5-12. Lineage (NCBI taxonomy): Bacteria > Bacillati > Cyanobacteriota > Cyanophyceae > Synechococcales > Synechococcaceae > Synechococcus > Synechococcus sp. R5-12. The sequence continues at coordinate 550 of NZ_JANSIM010000048.1, forward strand.
ACCAAGATCCAAGGGGGGATCCCTTCAGATTGGTGGGAAGTATTCATACGGGTAGGTCTTGGGCCAAAGGCCACTGCTGTAATGCCAGCCCTCTGAGGGGTCTCCTGGGCGGCAGCAGTGGGAGGCGCCAGGGTGCGGATCAACTGGCCGTTGTCGGCCTGCCAAAGGCGGATGGTGCGGTCGGCGCTGCCACTGGCAATCCAACGACCATCGGGGCTAATGGCGACACTGTTGATCAACCCGGTGTGCCCTTGCAACTGCAGCCGCGCCAGCACATCCCCAGGCGAGAGAGCCGGATCCCCCAGGGTCGCCAGATCCCAGACCCGTACCGTCTTGTCTGCCCCCCCACTCACCAAAAAGGTACCATCTGGGCTGATGGCCAGTGCCTCAACGGATCCCTCGTGGCCTGCCCAGCTCTGGAGCAGTTGGCCAGCCTGGGGATCCCAAAGCCGGATCACGCCGTCGTCTCCCCCGGCAGCAAGGAGATTTCCATCCGGGCTGATGGCCAGAGCAGTGACGGCGACAGGGCCTTCCAGCGTAGCCTTGAGCTGCAAAGACTTGGCCCAGTCTGCCGGGTCGTTATCGCTACGCGACGCTTCCGCGACCGTGACGGCGGTGGGGACGGAGGCATGAGAACCGTTCTCGCGAGTAGGACGGAGTCCCAGGCCGTTGCGCTTTGCCGGGCCAGAGGATCCCGTTCTCGTGAGGGGGACAGAATCCTTGGGCTCCCCCCGCAGGCCAAGGTTCGCCCTCATCTGCCATACCCCTGCCACCGTCAACGCCAGCAAAGCCGCCAAGCTGCCTCCTGCCCAAACCGGTGGGATCCGGGGACGCGCCCGCAGCGATACCGGAGAACGCGGTGGGGTGGTTGGCTCCTGTAAGGGCTCGGCGGCGACAGGGCTGGGCTGGGACAGGAGTTCGGCGGCAGGGGGGCTCTCGGCGGGGGGCAAAGCCTGCAAAGCGGCCAGAGCTGCTGTTGCTGAAGGAAAGCACTGTTGTGGGTTGCAGCTCACCAAACGATCCAGAAAAGCAGCAAAAGGAGCGCTAGTAGAGGCCAGATCGTGCCAGCGCAACTCCCCCGTCAACGGGTCGCGAAACAGCTTCTGGGGCGGGATCCCGCAGAGGGCCTGCAGGGCAATCAGCCCAAGAGCATAGAGGTCGCTGCAATGCCTGGGGCCATAGGGGTTCCCGAAGCCAGAGCCGGAAAAAGCCAGACCCTGTTCCTCACCCCCCCACTTCAACAACACCCATCGGCCATCCGCCTGACGGTAGATCAAGCGAGAGGGCTGCAGGTTGCAGCAGCTCACCCCTTCCCCATTCAGGAAGGCCAAGGTTTGCAGCACATCCTGCAACAAGGCTCGTACCTCAGCCTCTGTCCAGTCGTGCCCCCAATGGCAGTGCATTTGGCGGGACGGAGTCGTTAGCTGGCCCCTCTCGGTTGCGTTACCTAGCAATAGAGCTTGTTCCAGGGTGGGCCCTTCAACCCATTCTTCCACCCAATAAAACTCCCCCTCTTGCTCAAAGTAGGCCAACAGGCGGGGGATACCCTCGTGGGATCCCAGGTGCTCCCGCAGCGCCACTTCTTGCTGAAAGAGATGCCGTAGCGAGGCGGAGTCCTCACTGTGTTCGCGGTGCGGAGCATTTTGGCCGGCCTGCCAGCGTTTGAGCACCACCCGAAGCCGCTCAGGATGATGGCTATCCTGTGCCAAGTAGGTTTGTCCGCTGGATCCCAGTGCTTCCAAGATCTGATAGCGGCCACCCAGGGTCTGCCCTACCATGGGGAGAGTGCGAACCTTTTCCTTCCGACCCATCATGCCATAGCGACGTGAGACTCAGGCTAACCGTTCACCCTTGCGTTCACGGTGCGGAGCGCCTGGGTGGGATAGAGTCCTCGCCGCATCAGTCCTCCACCGCCATGGCTGAGGTGAGCAGAGCAAAAAGCGAAAGGGGATCCCGACAGCCGCTTTCGGTCAACTTTCTCCCTGGAGCAGGCTGAGTTGCTCAGCGACCTGGGGGATGTTGTTGCAAAACCTGCTTCAAATATCGCCCTGTATGGGATCCGGGGTGCTCAGCCACCTGTTCTGGAGTGCCAACGGCGATGATCTGGCCGCCGCGGTCGCCGCCCTCTGGCCCCAAGTCAATAATCCAATCAGCACAGCGGAGAATGTCCAGGTTATGCTCGATCACCAGCACGGTGTTGCCCGTATCCACCAGCCGTTGCAGGACGTTCAAGAGCTTGTGGACATCGTAAAAAGACAAGCCGGTGGAGGGCTCATCCAACAGATAGAGGGTTTTGCCGGTGGAGCGGCGGGCCAGTTCTGCGGCCAACTTGACCCGTTGCGCTTCCCCACCGGAGAGGGTCGGGGCTGGCTGGCCCAGCTTGATGTAATCGAGGCCCACATCGGCCAGAGTCTGCAGGATCTTGGCGGCAGGAGGCAGGGCAGCGAAAAACTCCAGCGCCTCCCCCACCGTCATGTCCAGGACTTCGGCGATGTTCTTGCCCTTGTACCTGACCTGCAGGGTTTCGCGGCTGTAACGGCTGCCCCCGCAGACTTCGCAGGTGACGTACACATCGGGCAGGAAGTTCATTTCAATCACGTTCACCCCCTGCCCTTTGCAGGCTTCACAGCGCCCCCCCTTGACATTGAAGGAAAAGTGGCCGGATGGGTAGCCTCTGGCCTTGGCATCCAAGGTTTGGGCAAAGGTTTGGCGGATGGGATCAAACAAACCCGTGTAGGTGGCAGGGTTGGAGCGGGGGGTACGGCCAATGGGAGATTGGTCGATGACGATCACCTTGTCGATGTGTTCGATGCCCTCAAGTGCTCCCATCTCCGCGGGTTGGGGCACCTTGTGTCCAAGATGGTGCTGCAGGGCAGGGTAGAGCAATTCGTTGACCAAGGTGGATTTGCCGGAGCCGGAGACGCCTGTAACACAGACCAACTTGCCCAGAGGGATCTCCACATCGATGTGCTTGAGGTTGTTTTTGTGGGCATTGGTGAGCTTGAGGGCAACCGCTTTCCCAGCCCGCCGCTGCGCAGGGGTAGGGATCCGCAGCCGCCCCGAAAGATAAGCTCCGGTGATGGAGCGCTCGCAGGCCATGATGTCCGCCAGGGATCCCTGGGCCACCACTTCCCCCCCGTGGATGCCGGCCCCAGGGCCGATATCGACGATGTGGTCGGCGGCACGGATGGTTTCTTCGTCGTGTTCCACCACGATCAGGGTGTTGCCCAGATCTCGCAGGCGAAACAGGGTTTGCAACAGGCGCTCGTTGTCCCGCTGGTGGAGGCCAATCGAGGGTTCGTCCAACACGTAGAGCACCCCCGTCAAGCCGGAGCCCATCTGGCTGGCCAGCCGGATCCGCTGCGCTTCGCCCCCGGAGAGGGTCATGGCCGGACGGGCCAGCGTTAGGTAGTCCAGGCCCACATCCACCAGAAACTGCAGCCGGGTTTTGATCTCCCGCAGCACCAGCTCGCCGATCTGCACTTGTCGCGGGGTAAGTTTCAACTGCTCCAGGCGGTGCAGGCAGTCGCGGATGGAGATCTCGGTGAGATCGCTAATGCGGTAGCCGCCGATGCGCACGGCCAGAGCTTCCGGCTTGAGACGGGATCCCCCACAGGCGGAACAGGGACGGTAGGTGAGGTAGGCTTCCAGCTTTTGCCGATAGATTTCGGAAGTGGTTTCCTGGTAGTGCCGCTGCAATTGGGGAATCACCCCCTCATAGCGGCGATAGTACCCCCGGCCTCGGTATTGAGATTCCGCCTCGACGATATAGATCTCTTGGTCTGCACCGTAGAGGATGATCTGCTGTTGCTGGGGGGTGAGATCACACCAGCGGCTGCTGAGGTCAAAGCCAAAAGCCTTGGCGGCTCCCGCCAACAAAGCCAGATAGTAGGGGTTCTCCCGCTCTGCCCAAGGGGCGATGGCCGCGTACAAGGGGAGCTTGGGATCGGGCACGATCCGCTCGGGGTCGAAGATGGGCTCAAAACCCAGCCCGTGACAGACAGGACAGGCCCCAATCGGCGAGTTGAAGGAAAATAGCCGCGGCGACAGCTCGCCCATCACCGAACCGTGCTCCGGGCAGGCAAATTGCTCAGAAAAAATCAGCTCCGTTGGCTTGCCGTTCAGGTATTGCCCCGCCGACTCGGCCACCTTTTGCAGCAGATGTTCTCGCTCCTCTTCCCGCGGCAGCAGCTCCACCACCGCAATTCCTCCCGACTGGCGCAGGCAAGTTGCCAGAGAATCGGCCAGTCGCTCCGCTATGTCGGGGCTCTTGACCAGCCGATCCACCACCACCTCGATAGTGTGGGTCTTGTTTTTGTCCAAGGTGATCTCTTCGCTGAGATCCCATACCTGGCCGTCGACACGCACCCGCACAAACCCTTGCTGGCGCAAGCTTTGCAACAGGTTGGCATGGGTGCCCTTTTTCCCCTTCACCACCGGCGAGAGCAACTGAAACCGCGTCCGATCCGGCAGGGCCAGGATCTGATCCACAATTTGATCCACCGTCTGGGGGGCGATCACCCGGTTGCAATGGGGGCAGTGCGGGATCCCAGCTCGCCCATACAGAAGCCGCAGGTAGTCGTAGATTTCGGTAACGGTGCCAACCGTCGAGCGGGGGTTGTGGCTGGTGGACTTTTGATCGATGGAGATGGCCGGACTCAGCCCTTCGATGCGATCCACATCCGGCTTGTCCAGTTGCCCCAAAAACTGCCGCGCATAGGCACTGAGGGATTCCACATAGCGCCGCTGTCCCTCGGCAAAGATGGTGTCGAAAGCCAAGGAGGACTTGCCCGATCCGGAGACGCCGGTGAACACCACCAGGCGATCCCGCGGGATCCGCAGCTCGACATTCTTGAGGTTGTGCTGCCGCGCCCCCACCACGTGAATTTCGTTTTGGCTGGACATCTCACCACCTTTTCGCGCAGCGTGTCACAGGTATCCCGTCGAGACCGGCGAGTAACAAAATCTTAACGATTCTTAGTTAACGATTCTAATGCTCTTCGCTTTGTCCAAAAGGGGATCCCAGGGAGGGCAAACCGGTAGCAAAAAAGACTTGGCTATGCTGGAAAGGATTGAATCCCAAGGGCCATGACCTGGACACTGCCATCCGTTCAAAAGGTGTTTGTTTACCTGTTGGTGGGGATCGCCTTCACGGCCCTTTGTCTGGGGGATCAGGCTCTGTCGCCACCGGTCATTGCCGTTTGCTTGGCCGCAGGGGCCTGCAGTTGGTTTTGGGAGCCGCCAAGGATTGCTTTTGCCCGCTATGCCCCCCTGTGGATGCCCCTGACGGTGGCGGTGTTGCTTAGCCTGCTGGCTTTGGTCATCTCCGGGATCCTTCCCTTTTCCGATGGGGCCATTGGCTTGGTGCTTTACCTAACGGGGGCCAAGCTGTTTCAGCGGGAACGGGCAGCCGATCACATCCAGTTGGCGGTGCTGTCTCTGCTGCTGATGGCCATTGCCACCCTGTTCAACGAAGACATCAGCTTTGGGCTGCTGTTTTTGCTGTACGTGGGGGTAGGGCTAATCAACCTCACCCTTTACCACCTGCGCCTGCAAGCAGAGCAGCACCCGCAGGCAGCCAGCCAAACCCGTGGCATCAACCTCAACTTTTTGGGCTTTCTCGGATCCCTGGCTTTGCTGGCGGTGATCCTGTCCGTGGCTTTGTTTTTCTTGTTCCCGCGGGTCAGTTTAGGAATTCTGGGTCGCCAGGCCCGCTCGCCGGTGATGACCACTGGCTTTGCCGAGGAAGTCAGCCTGGGAGCATTCGGCACCCTCAAAACCGATAACACCGTTGTCATGCGGGTGGAATTTCCGGCAGGGGTGCCGCCCCGTGTGGAGTCCCTCTACTGGCGCGGGATCAGCTTCGATCGCTACGATGGACGGGCCTGGTCGCGAACGCTAGACCGCTTCATCCCCATTTTCCCCAACGCAGCAGGGGTATTTGATCTCTCTGCCTCCAGCTTGATCCCCACTGCTCCCGACCTGCTGCTTCTCCCCTTGGAGCAGCTTATCTATCTGGAGCCGCTGGTCACCAACACCGTTTTTGGGGTGGCCCCGCTGGTGGAGATGGAATGGCTGGAGCGGGGCGGAGCAGCGACGGTGCAACAAGCCTGGCAACGGCAAAATCGCCGCCTCATCCTGAGCGAGACCGGAGATGTTGGCCATTCTCTGCCTCGGCAGGTGCCCCATCTTTACCGCGCCCGGAGCCGGATCTCAAGGGAGTTAAGCCCGCGCTTGCGCCGGCTAGGCCACGCGGAGCTGTTCAGTGCTCTCGACCCAGTCCAACAGGCAGCCTATCTGCAGTTGCCAGCAGACCTGGATCCGCGCATTCCCGCCTTGGCTGAAGACGTTACCGCTGGGATCCCCGATGTCTTTGGCAAGGTGACGGCTTTGCAGAACTACCTGCTGGAGAACTACGCCTATACCACCGATCTGCCGGATCCCGGCCCTGAACCGCCTTTGGAAGCCTTTCTGTTCACCCATCGGCGGGGCCACTGCGAATATTTCGCCACAGCCCTGACGATACTGGCCCGCAGCATTGGCATCCCGGCCCGGATGGTGAATGGCTTTTTGGGCGGGCGCTGGGTGGCGCAGGAAAATTATCTGGCAGTACGCAATGCCGACGCCCATTCCTGGACGGAGATCCCCTTTGGCCCCTACGGCTGGGTCATCTTTGACGCTACGCCGGCAGAGGCCAATGTTAGTCAGCGGCAGAGCTGGTGGGATCCCCTTCAAGATTTCTACGACAGCTTGCGCTTCCGCTGGTTTAAGTACGTCATCCAGTACGACCTATCCACCCAGCGGCAGATCTGGCGGCAGATCCAGGAGCTGGCCAGCGCTGTAGCCGCCTCTCCGGATCGAGAGGATGTCGGTGCTGGCTTCCGTCGCAGCCTGGTTGCCTTGGGGCAAACGTTGCAGCAGAATGGCCTGCCGGTGTTGGGGGTGGTTTTGATCACCGGATCCATGGCCTATTGGGGTCGCCGCCGCCGCTATCGGGCTTTGCGCTGGCAGGATGGGGGGTGGATTCTGTTGGCCACTGCCGGCAATGGGGTTTTGCTGGGATCCCTGTGGCAGCCTCCGCCCCCCTGGCCCACCTGGATGGTAGGGATCCTGCTGCCAGGGCTGACCTTTGCTCTGGTGCGCTGGAGTCCGGCGGCTCTACCCAAGTCGCAGCAGCGCCGCCAGCTTATCTCAAGGCTTTATCTGCAACTGCGGGATCTGGCGACGGCGGTGGGGATCCCAGCCCACCTAGGCCCTGAGGCCTGCCTGGAACACTTGCGCCACTCCGACTTACCACAAGCCCAGGTGGCCATCCAGTTCTTGGAGCGCTACCTGGAGGTGCGCTTCGGTGGGATCCCGTTGGAGGTGGGGGAACTGCAGCGCTGGCAGCAGCAACTCAGACAGCTTAGGCAAGCATGGCAGCCACTGGCCAAAAACCCCGCCATCACCTCCAGAAGAGCCACTTGACCAGAGGGACGGCTGCGCCTTAGAACAGGTACCCCAAAAGCCCTGCAAGAAGCCTTGACAGTTATGAGACAGTTAAGAGATAGTTAACGTTAGTTATAGACCCCGTAAGCTGCACTGTCAGACGGGGAAGTCGCTCAGTGGCGCACTCGCTTCAGGCACGTTTCGCGCTGCTGCATTGCCATGCCCTTGCAAACTCATCTGAAGCTGTGTTATGTTTTTTAACGTTCAGCTTCGAACGAGCAAGGGCGTGTTAGCTATGCGTAGCTATTCTTTGAGGGCGGCTTTGGCTGCAACTTTGTGTCTGCTGTCCTCGTCAGTTTTTTCCTCTAGTGTGGCTCAAGCGGCGCCTAAGCCAACCGGCAACGGTGCAATCTTCTTTCACCCAGATGGAACCTCAGCTTCCCACTGGGACATCACACGCATTCTCTACTACGGCCCCGATGGCTTTCTGAACTGGGATCGTCTTCCCGTGATTACCACCTATCGCGGGCACCTTCTTGACCAGCTTGGAGGAACTTCCAACGCCGGAGCGGTGATCCATGCCACGGGAACCCGTGCCCACGCCAAGAGCTTTGGGTTGGATCCGGACGGCAAAGAGTACCCCTCTGCCAACGGTACCCTGAACACGATCATGGAAGATGCCGTGGCGGCAGGCTTGGGTACGGCTCTGGTGCAAACGGGATCCATCATTGAGCCGGGGACGGCTGCCTTCGTTGCCAAAGCTGCCAAGCGCAGCGACTATGAGGAGATTGCCCTGCAGGTGGTGGAGTCAGGGGTAGACATCATCCTCGGCGCTGGCGAGGAATGGCTGCTGCCGGAAGGTGTCCAGGGCCGCTTTGGCCAAGGGAAGCGCAAGGATGGCCGCAACCTAATTGAGGAGGCCAAGAAAAAGGGGTACGCCGTTGTCTACACCCGCGACGAGCTGCTCAAGCTGCCGGCTGATGTTTCCAAAGTTTTGGGGGTGTTCAACGTCGAGGACACCTTCTACGACAAGCCAGAGGAAGAGCTGCGCGCCCAAAACCTGCCCAACTACATTGCCAGCGCCCCCACCATTGCCGAGATGACCGAATTTGCCCTGGCGCGGATCTCCCGCAATCCCAAGGGCTTCTTCGCCGTCATCGAAGAAGAGGGCACCGACAACATGTGCAATAACCTCAATGCCTCTGGCTGCCTGGAGGCCATGAAGCGGGCCGACGATGCCATCGGGGTGATTCTCAACTTTATCGAGAAGAATCCCAAGACCTTCATGATCACCACCAGCGACAGCAATGCCGGTGGCATGCAGTTGGTGGATGTCGAGTCCGCCGAGGAGCCGCTGCCCCCTACTGACCCCGAAGGCAGTGGTGCCCCCATTGACGGGGTTGACGGCACCGGTAGCAAGCCGTTCATTTCCGCTCCCGACAAAAATGGCAAGCGCTTTCCCTTTGCCGTGGCTTGGGCTACCGGAGATGACGTCGGCAGTGGAGTCATCGCTCGCGCTGCGGGCTTGAACGCCCAAGAGTTGGTGCCGACCACCGGGATCCTGAACACGGACATTTATCGGATTCTCTACTTCGTGCTCTTCGGGGAGCGCATCCCCAGCGAGCTGAAGCCCTAGTGTCTGCTGTGGTCACCTGCCTTGGGCGGGTGTTTGCCCCACAAGCTCTGTCCGTCACGGGGGATCCATCCAGTGGATCCCCTTTTTTTATGAGAACCACATAACGGCGAAGGGGCTAGCTCAGCAAAGCAGATAGACGTAGTTCATTTTGCGTTAGAACTGTACTACAGTGGGCTATCATGGAGCCGAGACTGTCCTTTGGGTTTGAGTTTGTTCCACCAACGCGAACTGCGATCTTCAACCATGCCCACTCCCGCTGACTCCTCTCCATCCCCCCTTCTCCAAAGCGACGAGGTTCTCAAGCCTGAGGACTCTGTTCCGCTGAGGGGGACGGTATTGGCGGCCCGTGAGCCTTTTTTGGGGCTGTTGCGGGATCTGGCGCGGGCCTACCAAGCTTTTGAAAATTACGCCGGGGCTCACATTCGGCAAATGGGGCTGACGGCCCCCCAATTCGATGTGTTGGTTACCCTTGGCAATACCCCTGGGATGACCATGAATGTCTTGGCCCAAAAAACGCTGGTGACCAAAGGGACACTGACCGGCATTGTGGATCGCCTGGAACAAAAAGGGCTGGTGCGCCGGGAAGTGCCCCCGGAAAACCGACGCTGCTTTAAGGTCGTGCTGACAGAAGCGGGGGAAAAACTGTTTGAGGAAATTTTCCCGGCCCACGTCGCCTACTTGAAAGAGCGCTTCCAAAAGCTGGATCCCTCGGAGATGGCGCAGATCCAGGCTTGCCTTAAAAAACTGCAGGCTATTTTCTAGCGCTTTCAGCTAGAAATCGCAGGAGCCCCGCACTGTACCCGTA
>NZ_JANSIM010000049.1:0-3190 GCF_047502655.1 Synechococcus sp. R5-12
AGTGCTCTCTTTTGGCTCAAATGAAAGATCAACACAACCTAGTTTGGAATGACTATGATTTGTAATTTTTTACAGAAAGAGGCGTTTTTCAAAAGCTGAGCTGGCACTTGTTCTCTCGTTTTAACAAGTTGGCCAGAAACTTCTTAAGCTTTCTCTACTCTGTAGGCACGCTCTTCTGGATCCAGCTGATCCAGCTAGACCAGGGCATGGGGTAAGACTACTCCAAGATCCTATTCTCCCTCGGGGGGTGCTGCCGCCTCAGAATCCAAAATGGCCCCTGCTCCGTAAGAGTCAATATCGATGGCCTGGGATCCACCGGCAGCCAACAGAGCCATCAGGGATCCCAACTGCCACCACACCAAGCCTGCCGTGCTCAACACTAGGATCCCACCGACGCAGGCGGCCAAGGCCATAGACAGGCCAAACACGTTCAGACACGCGGCCACAAACCCAGAGGTAAACAGGCAGCAGAGACTGTAGGTGAGGATCACCCCAGGAGTGCGGTAGCGAATTTGCGCTTGGCTATCCCGGTTGAGCTGCCAAAGGGCCACCTGGTATTCCAAATTGTCCTTGAAAATGATGCCAAAGATAACAGCAAAAAAGCTGAATAAGGCGATGGCAGAGTAAATGGGGGGATTGACGAAGGGATCAGAAAGGGATTCCATAGGGCTGACCTCGGTTTGGGATCCAAGTCCTTAGCTTAACACTTCTTAGCATCACAGAAGATGTCTAGCAGGTCAATGTCAACAACACAACCGATAACGCCAGACCCAGTTGGGGCATGATGAGAACTGGTCGGGTATCACCTCATCTGCAAAAGGGCTGTAATCTGAGATGGGGGCTAAGAGCAGTAGGATGTTCGACAAGGGGCTGTAGCTCAGATGGATAGAGCAAGCGCCTCCTAAGCGCTAGGTCGGCGGTTCAAGTCCGCCCAGTCCCGCTTCCTCAAGCCGCCAGACTCCTGCCTGGGCAGGTCAACGATAGAGGTTGCAGGAGTTGTGTAGGTTGTAGCCGGAGACCAAAACCTCTTGCTGGCGATCCCCAAGGCCGATGTCACAGCGCAGGGGATTCCCACCAGCAGCTGTGTAGGTGTGAGACTCCGTCATCCAACGAATGCCGCTTGGGCCAGGAGTGGGAGGAACAACTTCGGGGAGACGATAGTTGGGGGCTTGCCAGGGATCTTGCAGATAACGATCCCCGTGGATCCCTCCGAATTGAATATCGGCGTAGCTGGAAGGATAAACCGTAAAATCCATGCGGAAGATTTCTGAAGCGCGGCCAATGGTCGCCAAAGCTGTTTGGGCTTCAGCAACTCTGGAGCGGCGAATGTGGTTGAGCAGGTTGGGAATGGCCACCGCGCAGAGAGTACCGACAATCACGATGACCACCAGCAACTCGATCAATGTCATGCCACGAGGAGCCGCAGTGGCCAGACGAAAGAGGATTCTCCGGAGATACACTTCATGAGGGGAAAACCGACTCATAGCAGTTCCAGTCCCGCTTCGGGAGAAATCAGGCACTTAGCTAAACCCAAAGGAGCTTGCCCCAGTATTCCAGCCTTTCCTTGGTTTCAGGTTACCCTTTGCGGATCCAAAACTTTCCCTGTCAAATCACGCGAACTCCTGAATCCAAAACCTCACTGGCTATCAACTGTGGGTAAGTTTTTTATAAACTGGCCTCAAGTTTTAAGCTCAGATAAAGCTGGGTTCACTGTGAACTATTTTCGCGGTTGTCTGTGGGGTGGCACTTGCTGCCGCCGCGGACTCTCATGGGCCATTCGTTTTTGGGAGCTCAGCAGATGAATTTATCCTCTCTCATTTGGTCAGGGAGGTCAGGCTTACTCTCGGAGCAAGATTGCCAGACAGCGGCGAATCAATACCTCGCTCATGCGTTGGCGGTAAAGGGCGCTGGCCCGAAAATCCGCGATCCAGCCGTGGGCTTGCTCTGCCAAAAGTTGGGGAAGATGTTCTGGATCGGGCCGGGATCCCAGCCGCACCAGTTGTGGGGGTGAAAGGGCAGCATTGAGTCCGAAGCGATAATCGCCTGAGTCGGGATCGCGCGATCCAGCGACGATCACCAAGGCGGGATCCGTTTGGGTGATGCCGAGCCGCTGAAAGGTGCTGGGGCTGCGCAGGCGTTGGGCCGGGATCCAGATGGATCGCAAGGCTTCCCCCGGCTGCAGCAGAGTTTGTTGGGGGCCGATTTGAAAGTCCTGAGCAGGGATGTGGCGCAGGGATCCCTGCAGATCGATCAGCGTGTAGGTGGCCTCAAGGGCGATCAACACGGGTGCTACGACACCGACACTCAGGGCCAGGCAGAGATTTCCCCCTATCGTTGCCAGGTGGGCCACTTTGAAAGAGGCCAAAGATGCCATTCCCTCGCACAGGGCGCGGATCCCCGGCCAATGGGGTGGCCAATCGTATTGCAACAGTTGCTGGAAGGTACAGGTTGCCCCCAGTTTTAACCCTTCTGCACTGATTTCCAGCTCGTTCCAGTCCAGAGGATGCAAATCGATCAGTCCCCGCAGGTGGGGTTGCGGCTGTGAGAAGAGCCAAGTCCCCCCGGCCAGCCAGTTCCAGCCGGGATCCCATGCGGTCAAGTCCTCAAGCTGTTGGGGACGAATGTAGGTGTGCAGATGGTGCAGATCCATGGGTTCTCTCAGGCAGGGATCCAGACTGCAGGCTTCAGGGGGCTAGAGAGCTTCCTGAAAGCATTGGGCGAGGGCCTGGCATAGCTCAGGGACAACATCAGCAGGCCAAAAACCTTCTCCGCGCCGGCCTTGATGCAATTGCACGTAGAGGCCCCAGGCGGTGGCGCTGCCGCTGGCAATCAACGTCAAAGCAGGGCAAGTCTGCTCCAGCGTAATGCTCTCCTCCGCCATCAGTTGGGAGGCGATGGCCTCCATATCCTGCTGCAGGCGCTGCACCCCCTGCACAAACGCTTGCCACTCCTCCTGAGTGAGCTCCAGCGCCCAGGCTTCTCCCCCCACCAGCGCAACAAAAGGGGAACGGGTGGGATCCCAGCCCAGCCTCCAGCCGGATCCCTTGTGCAGAGAAGAACGAGCCAAGTAGGAACTCCGTCCCACTGTCGCGATTGGGAATCCATCACCGTTGTTGGCAACAGACAGGCAAGGAAAAGCATCCATGGTGCTGATACATTCACGCTGAACTCTCCTGAACATGGTTCAGGA
>NZ_JANSIM010000050.1:0-25780 GCF_047502655.1 Synechococcus sp. R5-12
ATTCAGCAAAGTTCAGGGTTTTGGGGGTTAGAGGCATGCTCCTCAACCCCTATTCTCGCAGCCAACGGGTGGTGCCATCTTTTTGATCGATGAGGGTGATGCCGAAGGCTTTCAACTGATCCCGAATGCGATCGGCTTCGGCAAAGTTTTTGGCCTTGCGGGCTGCCGAGCGCTGCGCGATCAGCTCCTCGATTTTTTTAAAGTTAAGTTCCCCATTTGTAGCTGCTTCTTTGGATCCCTCGAATTCAGAGAATGAGGGCCAACAGAATCCCAAAGTAGCCAAAATCTCCAGCAAGGCAGCGCTTTTTTGTTTGAGGGCCTGGGGCTCCAGATGGGTTTGGCCTTGATGGGTGAACAGGTTGTGTTCGCAGGTGAGTTCTTTGGCCAATTCAAAGGCGATAGCCAGCGCTTCAGGGGTGCCAAAATCATTGTCCATAGCAGCTTGAAAGGCTTGCATGGCCTCAGCATCAGGGGATCCCTTTTCTTCTTTGCAGAAGTGCTGGGCACAGTGGATCCCTTTCTGGAGGGTTTCCCAGCCACGGCTAGCCGCCTGCATGGCTGCCTCGGTGAGATCTATGGGGCTACGGTAGTGGGTCTGCAACAGAAACAGCCGCAAGGCCATGGGGTGATAGACGGCGAGGGCCTGTCGCAGGGTGGTGAAGTTGCCCAAAGATTTGGACATTTTCTCGCCGTTGATGTTGAGAAAACCGTTGTGCATCCAGTACTTGGCCATCGGCTTGCCGGTGATCGGCTCCGATTGGGCCAGCTCATTTTCGTGGTGGGGGAAAATCAAATCTGCCCCGCCGGCGTGAATGTCGATGTGATCTCCCAGGGTCTCCCGCACCATGGCGGAACATTCGATGTGCCAGCCCGGTCGCCCCCAACCCCAAGGGGAGGCAAACCCCGGCTCAGAAGGGGGGGCCGCTTTCCAAAGGGCAAAGTCGAAGGGATCCTGTTTCTCAGCTCCTTCTTCTCCTACCCGGCCACTGGCTCCCGCCTCCATCTCCTCCAGTTTTCGACCGGATAGCTGGCCGTAATCCGGGAACTTGCGGACAGAGTAGTAAACAGAGTACTGAACAGAGGCGGGGGTCTCTGGCTGGTGTCCCGCTTGCAGGAGGGAAGACGGGTCGGTCTGGTGTCGAATCGGATCCCGTACCCGGTAGGCAAAGCCTTTGAGCTCCAAAGATTGGATCAACTGGAACATGGCTTGCAGCGATTGCGTTGCCCTCGGGTAGAGATCGGCCCGCTTGATGTTCAGGCGATCCATGTCCTGGAAATATTCGGCGATGAAGCGCTCCGCCACCGCTTGCATGGATTCGCCACGTTCCAACGCCCGCTTGAGGATCTTGTCGTCCACATCGGTAAAATTCTGCACATACTTCACTCGGTAGCCGCGCCACTCCAAGTAGCGACGCACCATGTCCCAAACCACGTAGGTACGCGCATGGCCGAGGTGGCAGAGGTCGTAAACCGTTACACCACAGACATACATCCGCACCAGGGGCTTCTCCTCCGCAACTGGAGCTGCAGATCCCTGGGAATTGCCGACGGAAACGGATTGAGATCCACCTGCTGCCAGCGGCTGAAACACTTCCTTGCGGCGAGTCAATGTGTTATAGACAACCAAATCCATGGGTATCCCTAGTTTGTAGTTTCAGCTACAGCAAAACAGGCTTTGTCTTCCAAAAAAAGACGATGGCGCACTTTGTCTTGAATCGGATGAGGCTCGACAAAATCTCAACGAGCCAAGGGCTGGAACCATTGTGAGGCAAGCATTGTGGCTGAAATTACCTGCCAAGACTTGTCTAGATTTGTTAACTACGGTACTCTAACCTGAGTGCGAGTCAGCCTGTTCATTAGCGAACTCCACTCCGGCTTGAGTCACCCCAGGGGTGCTCGGTGCCAAGGGGCTTGTGCCCCTCATTTTGACATCTTCTTCTCTTGCACTCTAGTGTCAGCCTGTTGGTGTGAGGATGCCTTTAAAACCCACTTTCCCCAATCCCCAAAACGGGGAGCTGGATTTCCGCGGTGCTGCCGTGAGCACCCTTTCCCCCCCACCCCCAAAGGGCTCGGCAGGGATCCCTTCAGAACAGTCCTGGACTTCTGCGGATTCATCTGCCGAGGAAGCCTATCTTCTGGAGTGGGCTCCAGCCCCTCTCTCTGGGCGGTCGAAGCCAAGATGGGTTGGTTTGGCCCTCTCTCTCAGCTTAACGGGCCTGGTATGGCTTCTGAAGCTGGAGGCGGATCCCTGCGCAGAAGCTGAGGAAGAGCAGCTGCCGGCCACCCCCAGGTGCCCAACCGAGCCTGAGACAGCCCATCCAGAGCCGGGGGATTCTGCTCCTGCGCGTCGGGGATATCCGGCTTGGGCCACTGGTCTTTTGCTGATGCTGGGCTTGGCCGGAGTCGCTACCCTACAGCAGCGACAGTTGAATCGCCCCCTGTCTCCGGCGGTAGAGCCGATCCCACCCTCTGTGCATACGCTATCTGGCGCTCTGCAGCAAAACTACGAGCGGAAAAAGGAGCAGCTGCGCCAAGCCTTCGCAGAAGGGCGAATCCCGACAGGAGAAGGGCCCAGAGGCATTCTGGAGCATGAAATTCAGCCGGGGGAAACCCTCTGGCAACTGACCCAGATGTATCAGCTCGACGCGGCTGCCATCACCGTCTCCAATGGTATTCAGGCCAGTACTGAGCTGAAGCCGGGGCAAGTTCTCCTCATCCCCAGCCAGCCGGGATTGATCTACACCGTCAAGCAGGGAGACACACTGGAGGACATTGCCAACCGCTACCGAGTTCCCCAGCAGCGGATTATCGAAGCGACTCCTCTGGATCGCCCGGAATATCTGCGCATTGGCCAACGCCTGCTCATCCCCGGCGATGTGGGCGAGTTGATCCAGCGTCAGAAGGAGATGATCGCTGCCCAGAAAGCTCGCGAAGAGGAAGAGCGCCGCCAGCAAGAGGAGGAAGCCCAACGCCAAGCCGAAGCCCAAGCTCGATTACAGGCGGAGCAGCAACGCCGGGCCCAGCAAATGGAACAAGAACGGCAGGCCCTCTTGGCCGGTGGATCCCTGACCCACACAGTTGGAGCCGGTGACACCATCGAACGGATCGCCGCCCGCTATGGGGTAACTCAGCGATCCATTATTCAAGCCAACAACTTGCGCAATCCCCACTGGCTGCGCATTGGCCAACGCCTTACGATTCCGGCGCCGGGTACGCAGCCCACCCCTGCTCCTGCCCGACGAGCTCAGAGCCAGCCACAAGCTCGGCCAGCGCCGCCAGCGCCTCCTCCAGCTCCTCCTCAGGCCCGCAGCAGTGGGTTTGTCTGGCCGGTCTCCGGGCAAATCACCTCTGGCTTTGGCTACCGTCGCGGTCGCCTTCATGCAGGGGTAGATATTCCTGGCCCCGTGGGATCCCCCATTGTAGCCGTTCAGGAGGGAGTGGTGATCTTCGCGGGGAATGCTGGGGATGGCTACGGCAATCGAGTGGACATTCGCCATCCCAACGGAATTGTTACTCGCTACGCCCACGGCCATCAGATTTACGTTTCCACAGGCCAGTACGTGCAGCAAGGGCAGACGATCATGAGCCGCGGCAGCACTGGCTGGAGCACAGGGCCGCATCTGCACTTTGAAGTCCGCCCCGGCGGGGGCGCGCCTGTGGATCCCCGGCCCTATCTGCCCTGATCCTGTCCCAAAGCGAGACTACACAGAACAGCCAGCCTGGCCATAAATTGCTAGCCTAAAGACAGCAAACTCCAGACCGTAGGAACACGCCGATGCAGTGGGTGAACGCGCTCTCCCAGCTCCCTTCCCTAGAAGCGGCTCTGCGGCAGGTGGTGGAGGAAGCCAAGGCAAAGCTTCAGGCAGCCCAACTGAAAAGTGTCCTGAGTCGGCAGGTGCAGACGGTGGGATCCGGCAGCTTGCCGGGGCTGCTGACAGGGTATGTTCCCTCTCAGCCTCTGCGGCCCAACCTGGGGGTTTTGTTTGTGTCGGCGGCCTTTGCCAGCGAATACATCCGGGTGTTGCCATTGCTGTCGGGGCTGCTGGAGGTGGACGTTTTGATCGGCTGCTCCGGCGGTGGCATTGTGGGTGGCGGGCATGAAATTGAGGATGGCCCGGCTCTCTCCTTGTCTTTGGCGGTCATGCCGGAGGTGGTGCTGCATCCTTTTCATCTGCGGGGGAACCAATTGCCGGACTTGGATGCGGCTCCTTCTGCCTGGGTCGATTGTGTTGGGGTTTCGCCGCAGAGCAAGCCTCATTTTCTGCTCTTGGCCGATGGATTTTCCTCTGGCATCTCAGAGTTGCTGCAGGGGTTGGATTTCGCCTATCCGGGATCAGTCAAAGTGGGGGGATTGGCCAGTGGGGGCCGCGGCCCTCGAGGCAACGCCCTATTTTTGCTGGATGCGCGTACCTCCACACCTCGGCGGGAGCTGTACCGAGAAGGGACGGTGGGGTTGGCGCTCTACGGCAATGTGGTGCTGGATGCAGTGGTGGCCCAGGGGTGTCGCCCCATTGGGGATCCCTTGCGGGTGACGGAAGCAGAGGGGAATGTGATTCTTGGCTTGGAGGGTCGCCCTCCTCTAGCGGTTTTGCAGGACTTGGCAGAGCGGCTCAGTCCCGTGGATCAGCGATTGGCCCGCCACTCTCTCTTCATCGGCCTGCTGATGGATGAGTTCAAGTCGGAGCCGACGCCGGGAGATTTCCTCATTCGCGTAATCTTGGGCGTTGATCCGCGCGTGGGGGCGCTGGCCATCGGGGATCAGGTGCGCCCTGGCCAGACGGTGCAATTTCATCTGCGGGATGCCCAGACTTCGGCAGAAGATCTGCGTTGGGCCCTCAGCCGCTATTGTGCCGAGCGCAACTTGAGGCAAAGCCCCTCTCAACCGAGGCCGGAGCCTTGTGGGGCGTTGATGTTCTCCTGTTTGGGGCGAGGCAAGGGCCTGTACGGCACTCCCGATTTTGACTCGCAACGGTTTCGGGAATTGCTTGGAGAGCTGCCCTTGGGGGGGTTCTTTTGCAATGGTGAGATCGGCCCCGTTGGGGGATCCACCTTTTTACACGGCTACACTTCCTGCTTCGGGATCTTCCGGCCCGCCCACTAGAGGGGGGATCCCTTGCCCTAAGAGCCGGCGAAATTAGATAAACTGAGGATCTGCTGTCAACAGCTTGGTCAAGGGTTTCTCATGCAGCTTCATCTTAGCGAGCCGCCACTCACTCAAGGGGAATGTGCCCTGGTCTATTGCTTTGCCGCTTCCGGCGGGAATGGCCGCTTTCCTCTGCCCCCTGAGATCGCCTCTTGGGATGAAAAGGCGTGGTCAGGGCTGGTGGCGGAAACCGTTCAGGAGCAGGGGTTTCAGGGGAAGCCGAATAGCAGTGTTGCCCTGCGCCTGACAGGAGAGATCCGCAAACTGGTGTTGGTGGGGCTAGGGGATCCCGCGGCCCTAACGCTAGAAGCCCTACGACGGGCCACAGCCAACGGCCTGCGCCAGGCTCACAGCTTAAAAGCCAAGCAGGTGATGCTGTCTTTGCCGGAGACGGGGTTGGATCGGGTGCGTGGGGTTCAGGCAGTGGCCGAAGCCTGCCTACTGGTGGCGCACCGGGACAATCGGTTCAAATCCTCAGCCAAAGGGGAAGAGGAAAACAGCTTTTCTGTGCAGGAAGTAACCCTTTTGGTGCCGGGGCTGGCCCAGGCCCGTTCTGACTACGAGGCCGCGCTGCGGCGGGCCATTGAGATGGCCGCAGGAACCATCTTGGCTCGGGAATTGGTGGCTGCCCCCGCCAACATTGTTACTCCTCTTGCCCTGGCCGATACCGCCCGCCAACTGGCCCAGGAATATGGTCTAGAGGTGGAGATTCTGGGACAGGAAGAATGCGAAGCTCTGGGGATGGGGGCTTTTTTGGGTGTGGCCAAAGCCTCTGATCTGCCGCCCCAGTTCATTCACCTCACCTACAAGCCGCCACAAGGGGATCCTGTTACCAAATTGGCCCTGGTGGGCAAGGGGCTGACCTTCGATTCCGGTGGGTTGAACATCAAAACCGACTCCCGCAGCATCGCCATGATGAAAACCGATATGGGGGGAGCAGCGGCAGTTTTGGGAGCTGCACGGGCCCTAGCCGCCCTCAAGCCGCAAGTGGAGCTGCACTTCATCGTCGCCGCCACGGAAAACATGATCAGCGGCCATGCCATCCACCCAGGGGATATCCTCACCGCCTCTAACCAAAAGACCATTGAGGTCAACAACACCGATGCAGAAGGCCGCCTCACCTTGGCGGATGCCCTGGTGTTTGCGGAAAAGCTGGGCGTTGATGCCATCCTCGATCTGGCTACCCTGACCGGTGCTTGTGTGATTGCTCTGGGGGAAGAAATTGCCGGCTTGTTCACCCCAGATGAGACGCTGGCCCAGGAGCTACAGCAAGCTGCCAACCTTTCCGGCGAAAAAATCTGGCGCCTGCCGCTGGAGGAAGGCTACTTCGAGGGTCTCAGCTCCATTGTGGCCGACATGAAAAACACCGGTCCCCGCTCAGGGGGATCCATCACAGCTGCCCTGTTCCTGAAGCAGTTTGTGGAGAAAACCCCTTGGGCCCACCTGGATATAGCAGGCCCCGTTTGGACAGAGAAGGATGCAGGCTACAACAACAAAGGGGCCACCGGTTATGGGGTGCGCACCCTGGTGGAGTGGGTCTTGGCGCGGCAAGCCGCAGCAGCTTGCTCATAACCCCGCCTTTCTGGACGTTGGGCCTTGAAAAAGCATCTACTGAGGGAGGAGCCAAGGGCTGCTGGGCTAGAGCTGTCCGATCCCTAAAATAGGCTTAAAAAAGAGTCTAGGTATTGAGTAGCACTTTGCAAGGCTTCCCCTCAGGGAATAGGATCCCCGCATCAAAGTAGCTGGCACAAGGCCCCCTGCGCCGGATCCTCCCATGAAAGACCTTTACCGCGAGCTGGAATTACAGCCCAATGCAACTCTAGAAGAAATTAAAGAGAGCTACAGGCGGCTTGCCAAAGAATACCATCCCGATAAACTTCACCCAGATACACCTGTTAAGGGGCGGCAGTACATTGAGGAAAAGTTTAAGTCTATTCAGGAAGCATACTCGGTCCTGAGTGATCCTGTGAAGCGAAAAGCCTATGACTCCCAAAGGCTTTCCCAGACTTCGCCCACAAAAGGGAGCGGGTATGACCAAGACTTAAAAGCAGAACGCGGTTACAGCACACAAGATGGCAAACCTTGGCCCTTTGACTTCGACAAGATAAAGGAAGCTGCAGAAGAGATAGAACGTCGTAAGAAAAACATCGAGGCCAACTATAACCAAAGAGTAGAGCAAGTTAAGTCTGAGTTAAGGAGAAACTTGATCTCTATCGGAATAAAACAAGAGGAAGCTAAAATTGATCATACCTTTGCCACCAAAAGTGACACTATACTAGGTGCCCTCTCGCTTTTAGTCCTGAGCTTGTTCATTGGTGCCTTAAGTAGCTCAATCGGGCTTGTGCTCTTTCTAATCTCAGTTATTAGTCTTTTTATGGCCATTTTTGATAAAGGATATAGCAAGTCGCAAGTTGAGAGTGCTAAGAAGCTACAGGAAGAGGCAAAATCAGTAATAGCCCAGATAGAGAAAGATAGGAACTCGAAGCTTTCCCAGCTTGAGCTTCACTGTAGAAGTAGGATCGATCATTTTAAAGCTGTCCCTATCGAATCTATATCCCCTAAGTGGGCTGAGTGGGGAGGATCAGCTATTTTTGCTAACTGCAATGAAGGAAAAGGCAGATGCTAAAAGCCTAGAAGAAAACTTGAAGATAGCGGCTGGAGTTGCTGTGGGTATTGGCATACTAGCCGCCTTATTTGGGCTGGGAGGTGGATTTCACCCATTCTGAATCTCAAGAAGAGGCAAAACACTGCTTCATCTCCTGCAGCACCTGGGCATCTTGAGAGGCCGTTCTCGCGCCCGCTTGAGCAGCCCAGCACTTAAGACTCTCGATTTGGTCGCGGGCAATCGAGGCCAAAGGCACGGTTTCGCGGATGGCCTGCAGGATATCCTCTTGGGTAAAGTCCCGCCGGGCGCCGCTGCCACTGCCCCCAAAGGCGTTGTACATGGCATCTACAATGGCTTGCTCGATCTCGGCACCACTGAAATCCTGAGCTGTGGCTGCCAAGGCTTCCAGGTCGAACTCCCGCAGGCGGCTGGGGCGCAACCGCTGCAAATGCACCCGGAAGATCTCTTTGCGCTCAGCGTGGGTGGGCAGGTTCAAGAAGAAAATCTCGTCAAAGCGGCCCTTGCGCAACAGCTCTGGCGGCAGCAGCGGCACGTTGTTGGCGGTGGCCACAATGAAAACAGGGCTGGTTTTCTCCTGCATCCAGGTAATCAGGCTGCCAAACACCCGGCGGCTGGTACCAGAATCTCCATCGGCGCTGCTGGTGATGTTGCCAAAGGCTTTGTCGATTTCGTCGATCCAAAGCACGCAGGGGGCCATCGCCTCCGCCAGTTGGATCATCTGCCGCACCCGGCTTTCCGACTCGCCGACGATGCCGGCAAACAGCCGCCCGGCATCCAATCTCAGCAGGGGCAGCCGCCACTCATTGGCGATGGTCTTGGCGGAGAGGGATTTGCCGGTGCCCTGGATCCCGACCAGCAGCACGCCCTTGGGGTTGGGCAGGCCATAGCGACGCGCCTCTTCGGTAAAGGCTTCTTGCCGCACTCGCACCCAGGCCTTGAGATTATCCAGGCCCCCCACGCTTTTGAGGGTCTCGCGGGCGGTGAAAAACTCCAGGATGCCGGTTTGGCGGATGGCCTGCTTTTTCTCCTCCAGCACCAGGTCGATATCGGCTTCGTTGACCTCCTGCTTGGCGGCCAAAGCGCGGGCCAAAACGCGGCGGATACGTTCTCGGCTCAGTCCCTGACAAGCTTTGACCAGTTGCTCGCGGGCCAGAGGGGTGAGCTTGAGTTTATCTGGGGCCACGTAGAGCTGGATGAGGCGGCTGATCTCTTCGCTATTGGGCAAGGGAATATCGACGACGGTGACCTCCTCTGCCAGGTCGCTGGGCACTTCCAGGGTGTGGCTGAGCAGGATCAGCATCTTGCGGGTGCGTTTTAGCTCGCGGCTGAGGTTTTTCAGCTCCCGGATGATGGGAGCGTTTTTGTCGCTGCTGGCGTTGCGCAACACAAAGTGCAGATCCCGCAGCACAAACAGGGTGTCCTCGTTGGGGGCAGAGCGCCACACCCGCCCCAGAGCTGCCATGATGGAGCCCCGATCCTCGCCTGTATCTTGCCAGCCCCGCACCAAGTCCCAGAACAACAATTGCCGCGGTGGGTCTGTCCGTCTGGCTACTTGGGTTAGCACGGCATCGGCAGGCTCTTCTTCTGGAGAGACCAAGTAAACCAGGGGGTAGCGGGACCGGATCATCAAATCCAGCTCTGTCACCAGCCCTGCTTGCAGCTCCGCCGGGATCTCGACCAGGGCAGGATCCCTGCTGTCTGGATTTGTTTTTCTTGCGGCTTCTGTCATCGCCTCTGGAGTTTAGAACATCCTTACTTCATCTTCCTCTCACTTGTTCAGAAACCATTTGGATTGGAACAGCCAATAAGCAGCAAAATGCTCACGGTTGAGCTTCACGGTTGATCTTTAGGATAGGGCAGGGATCCCTTGCAGTTCGGCCAGCATGGTGCGGGCTGTCTGGGTGGGATCGGCAGCTTCCATCAAAGCCCGCACCACAGCTACACGGGTGGCCCCAGCTCGACGCACCTCGGGCAGGTTGTGGGGATCGATGCCGCCGATGGCAAACCAGGGCAGGTGGGCTTTCTCGGCAGCCAGGCGCACGTACTCCAGGCCGGCAGGGGGTTTCTCCGCTTTGGTGGGGGTGGGGTAAACGGGGCCGACGCCAATGTAGTCCACGTCGCTGTTCAGGGCTTGGGCCAGCTCTTCGGCGTTGGTGGTGGACAGGCCAATGAGCCGCTGGGATCCCAGGAGGTGCCGAGCTTGGGCGACCGGCAGATCCGTCTGGCCCAGGTGAACCCCATCTGCCTGGCTGAGCAGAGCCAAATCCACCCGGTCGTTGACGATCATCAGCGCCTGGTAGCGGTCGCACAGCTGCCGCAGCTGTTTGAGATCCCGCAGCATCTCGCCGTCGGGGAGGTTTTTGCGGCGATATTGCACCAGGGTCACTCCACCCCGCAGGGATTTTTCCACCACCTCTAGCCAGTGGGGCACAGGGCTGGTCACCAAATAAAGATGGGCTGCCAGGAGACGCTGCCGCAGGGATCCGCCCAGCAGTTCACTTTCCAAGACGTAGAGCCGATAGCGCATGTCTTTGGCCAGCTTGGCCAGGCCAGGGGCCACCCAGTGGTGGGATTCGGCCAACTTGCCGTATTCTTCTAACACCCGCAGGGCTTCTTGCACACGGCTGCAATTGGCTTGCAAGAGGTGGCGGAGATCCCGCCGTTGCTCCTCTTGGGGGTGGGAGATCTGGGTGCCTGGATCGGCGGGGGTATCGCGGGCCAAACGCAGGGGATCGCTGTGCCAGCGGGCTAGGGCTTGGCGCATGGCCTTGCATTCGGCAGAGAGCTCTCCCTCTTCCAGGCCGAAACGAAACCATTCTTCCAATACCCGTAGTCCTTCACGAGCTCGATCGAGGTTGGCATCCAGAATACGGGCGACGGCCTGGGGTTTCATGTTCCCTATACGTGGGAAGAGAGTTGCTTAATTTTTACCAAAAAAATGCGCCTAAAGCCCCGTCCTACCCTTAGCCGGAAGCAAGTCAGTAGGGTGGAGAGTAGTCAATTCTACTGTAAATCGGAATGGTTTCCCTGAGGCTGTCCTTGGCCCTGAGGAGAAAGAGGGTGATGCCATAAGGCGTTAAGAAAGGCTTGCTGCGGCGTGTGTCCCCAGGCGAAGGCCCGTGGGCCGGCCCCTTCCGGCAAGTAGGCCCAAGCATAGCGCTCGCAGGCGGGAAAGTAGCGGATCTCCCACCAAGTTCCCCCTACAGGCACATCTTTCACTGCCCGCAAGAAAGGGCCGCGATGGCGGGCGAGGCGCTCTTCTATAAAGTAGGGGCCTTCCAGCTGAAGGGCTTCTACCGCTGCAATAAGCTCGGCTCGTTGTCGCTCATTTCGGATCATCTCCCGGGTTCCCCTCTTGGATTGGCTCTATTCTATGAGGAGATTTCTGGTGAGCTGGGGGATCCCTCTTGATTCAGCCCAGATTGCGCCTACGGCAAGCTGTGGAAACCCAATGGAATCCAACGAATCCACCGCAGGTGCTGTGTCTGAGCAATGGACACGGGGAAGATGAGGTGGGCAGTCGCCTTGCTGTTGCCCTAGTCCAACTGGGGATCCCGGTGCAAGCCTTGCCGATTGTGGGAGAAGGGACAGCCTACCAACGCCAAGGGATCCCCCTGCTGCCCATTGCCCAGGTGATGCCGTCGGGGGGGTTTATCTATCAGGATTGGCGGCAGTTGTGGCGGGATTTGCGGGCCGGTTTGCTGGGGCTGACGGGGCGGCAATTGGCGTTGGTTCGGCGGGCAGCAGCCCAGAGGAACCTGGTGCTGGCCGTGGGGGATATTGTGCCCTTGCTGATGGCGTGGTGGAGTGGGATCCCCTACGTCTTTGTGGGCACGGCCAAGTCGGACTATTACTGGCGAGATGAACGGGGGCCCTACCGACGCCCCTGGATCCCTTTTGGGCAGCCGATTTCCGATTACCTGCCCTGGGAGCGCTGGCTGATGGCCCACCGACGCTGCCTGGGTTCTTTTTTGCGGGATGAGCTGACGGCTACAGCTTTGCAAAAACGGGGCCTAAGGGCCTTTTACCTGGGCAACCCGATGATGGATGGCCTAGAGCCACGCGGGACATTGCCTTTGGATCCCCACCGACCGGCCTTGCTGCTCTTGCCCGGATCCCGTCCGCCGGAAGCCTATCGCAACTGGGCCCTGATGATGCAGGTGGTGCAGCGGCTCCCAACGGAGCTGCAAGTCTATGCTGCCCTCAGCCCCAACCTGGAGCGAGACCCGCTTCAGGCTCGGATCCCATCTCAGCGCAGCGATGTGCTTCTGGTTTGGGGGGACTTCGGGGCCTGTGCCCAACGAGCAACGGTGGTGCTGGCCATGGCGGGAACGGCCACCGAGCAATGTGTGGGCTTGGGAAAACCGGTGGTGACCCTGCCGGGAGAAGGGCCCCAGTTTACCCCGCGCTTTGCTGAAGCGCAGACCCGTCTTTTGGGATCCGCCGTCCACCTGACCTCAGTGGAGCAGGCTCCCGCCGTGGTTGGCCGGATTCTGGAACGCCTGGCCGCCGATCCCAACTACGCGGCTGAGTTGCGGGCCCATGGACGCCGCCGCATGGGATCCCCAGGAGCTGCCCGGCGCATTGCCGCTCAACTTCGAGATTGGCTCCGGCCAGCCGGCCCGACTTTGGAACCGTTCGAGCCAGGTATATCGTGAAATAGAGAACGAGCGATTCAAAAGCCTGACTGATTTCCGTTGGATCCAGTTTTCCGTTTTATTTAGCATTTAATGATGTCAAACCTTTTGGGGTTGGAGAGCAGTTGGTGGATCCCTTGCTATGGGTGGGCGGGAACAGCTTTGGCCATTCCCTGGGCAACGGGGTGGGTCAAGCGCAGTGGCCCGCGTCCGGCAGCTTACCTCAACATCCTTCTGACTTTTGCCGCCTTTGCCCATGGCCTTTGGCTGTTGCGGCAGGTTTGGGGTCGGGATCCCCAGATCTTGAACTACCTCTGGTTTCGGGTGGCCGATCTGGATTTGACTCTGTCTTTGGAGATCTCGCCTCTGACAATGGGGGCCGTCGTCTGGATCAGCGGTTTGAGCCTGCTGGCCCAGATCTATGCGCTGGGGTATTTGGATAAGGACTGGGGCCTGGGTCGCTTTGCCGCTCTAATGGGCTTTTTCGAGGGGGGAATGACAGGGATCGCCCTCAGCGACTCGCTGTTTTTCAGCTATGCCCTGCTGGAGATGCTCACCCTTTCCACCTATTTGCTGGTGGGCTTTTGGTACGCCCAGCCTCTGGTGGTGACGGCGGCGCGGGATGCGTTTTTAACCAAGCGGGTAGGAGATCTGCTGCTGCTGATGGGGGTGGTGGCAATTTCCAACTTTTCTGGGGCCTTGACGTTTTCCGACCTGCGGGACTGGGCGGCTACGGCCAGCTTGGATCCCACCTGGGCAGCTTGGATGGGCTTGGCCTTGATGGCGGGGCCCTTGGGCAAATGCGCTCAATTTCCGCTGCACCTGTGGCTGGATGAGGCGATGGAAGCGCCCAACCCGGCTTCGATTTTGCGCAATTCGGCAGTGGTGGCCTGCGGGGCTTTTGTGCTGATTAAGCTGCAACCGCTACTGGCCCTGTCGCCGATTACGAATGGGGTCTTGGTGGCCATCGGCACGATCACAGCCCTGGGCGGATCCCTGGTGGCCTTGGCGCAAATCGATATCAAACGCACCTTCTCCTACTCCACGAGTGCCTACTTGGGGTTGGTGTTTGTGGCAGTGGGAATGCAGCAGCCGGAGCTGGCCCTGGAGTTGCTGCTGATGCACGGCTTGGCTAAGGCGCTGCTGTTTATGGGGGTGGGATCCCTCATCTACACCACCTCTACCCAAGATTTGACAGAGCTGGGGGGCCTGCGCAGCCGCATGCCGGCCACAGTTGCCGCCTTTGTCGTGGGATCCCTGGGGATGGTGGCTCTGCTGCCCCTAGGGTGCTTTTGGACGCTGACCCGCCTGGCGCTGGTCTACAGCGGGGTGCAGCCGGCCCTGGTGGAGGTGCTGCTGCTGGTGAATGGGCTGACGGCTCTCAACCTGGCGCGGGTGTTTGGCCTGGTCTTTTTGGGATCCCCGCAACCCAAAACCCGCCGGGCCCCTGAGGTGGGCTGGTTGATGGCTCTGCCCATGGGCATCCTGACGGTGCAAACCTTGCTCATGCCCTGGCTGTTGGGGCGCTGGGGGCTCTATCCCGACTGGAACCCGCAGCTGAGGTGGATGGCGGCTCTGCTGACGGCTTCTGGACTGGTGGGGGCAGCCATTGGCGGCTGGCTGTACTGGGGAGGCCAACGGAGGGTGCACCTGCCCTGGCCGGAGTTGCAGGATCTGCTGGCCCACGACTTTTACACGGGGCACCTCTACCAAGCCCTGGTGGTGCAACCGGTCGGCGCCCTCTCCCGCGGATTGGAGTGGCTGGATCGCAACGGAGTGGACGGCTTGGTGAACGGGGTGAGCCTGGCCTTTTTCTTCAGCGGCGAAGCCCTCAAGTACACCCTGTCGGGGCGGATGCAACTCTATGTGCTGGTGATTGTCATCGGGATGGTGTTGGTTACAGCTTGGCTACTGCGTTCGCCCCATTTGGGGTTGGCCTATTGATGGGAGAGAGCCATGTTGAGCCTTTTGATTGGGATCCCGTTGTTGGGGAGCATCTTGATCGGGTTGATTCCCGAGCAGGCGGGGAAGGGCTTGCACCGGGCTTTGGCCTTGGGGTTTGGGTGGGTTTTGTTTGGCCTGAGCGCGGGGCTGTTGCTGATCTTTGACCCCCACCTTGGATCCCTGCAATTGGCGGAAAGGATGGCCTGGATCCCCCAGTTGGGCTTGGTTTATGAGGTGGGAGTGGATGGGATCTCTCTGCCTTTGGTGGTGATGACCGGGCTACTGGTGCTGATGGCTATTTGGGCCAGCGGCCAGGTGGAGCGGCCCCGCCTCTACTACAGCTTGGTGCTTATGCTGGCGGCAGCGGTGGCCGGAGCTTTTTTGGCTCAGAATTTGCTGCTGTTTTTCCTGTTCTATGAAGTGGAGCTGATCCCCCTGTATTTGCTCATCGCCATCTGGGGAGGGCCACAGCGCACCTATGCAGCCACCAAGTTCTTGATTTACACAGCTCTGTCAGGGATCCTGCTGTTGGTAGGCTTTTTCGGCCTCAGTTGGCTGAGCGATGCCCACAGCTTTACCTATACCGTCCTGCAGGCTCACCCCTTGCCCCTGGTGCAACAAACCCTGTTGCTTATTCCCATTCTGCTGGGGCTGGCCATCAAGATCCCCTTGGTTCCCTTCCACACTTGGCTGCCAGATGCGCATGTGGAGGCTTCCACCCCCATTTCCGTGTTGCTGGCGGGTCTGCTTTTGAAGTTGGGCACCTACGGCCTGTTGCGCTTTGGCCTGCAGCTCTTACCGGATGCTTGGCAGCAGGCAGGGCCCTGGCTGGCCGGTTGGGCGGTGGTCAACGTGCTGTATGGATCCCTGAACGCCTTGGTGCAGCAGGATATGAAAAAGCTGGTGGCCTACAGCTCCATTGCCCACATGGGCTACATCCTCTTGGCTGTAGCAGCAGCCACTCCCCTCTCCCTGGTGGGATCCGTCTTCCAGATGGTCAGCCACGGCCTGATCTCGGCGCTACTGTTTCTACTGGTGGGAGCCGTCTACACCAACACCGGCACACGGGATCTGAGGTTGTTGCAAGGGTTGCTCAACCCAGAGCGGGGCTTGCCGTTGATTGGTAGCTTAATGGTGCTGGGGGTGATGGCCAGCGGCGGTACACCCGGCATGGTGGGCTTTATCGCCGAGTTCGCCATCTTTCGGGGCAGCTTCCCCGCGTTTCCGCTACAGACCTTGTTGTGCATGATGGGGACAGGGTTAACGGCAGCTTATTTCCTACTGATGGTGAACCGCGCCTTTTTTGGTCGGCTATCGGAAGTGGCCACGGCTATGTCGCGACAACAGGTGAGGGAACGGCTGCCGGCTGCTGTCTTGGCAACACTGGTGGTGGTGCTGGGCCTACAACCAGCCTGGGCGACACAGTGGATCGAGCCCACAACGGCTGATCTGGCGAAATCTGTGGCTCTCAGCGCGCCTGCCACCGAAGGTGTGGTTGGAAAGTTGACCTGTTTCATGGCCTGTGACTCCTCTTAAGGCGCCTTCGACTTTGCCGCTGCTGTTTTTGCTGTTGTCTCAAATGCCTCAAACTGTTGATCGAAGCTGTAGATCTAGCTGACTCCGCCCATGACGTTCACCTTGCCGCGTGATGGATCTTCTCTTCCGGTCTCCCATTTTTTCCTGGCTGGCCTGGATCCTCTGGATCAGGTGCGCATCAGCCCGATTTTGCAGCGTCTGGAGGCAGGGGGAGCCCTCTTGCCGGATGCGCAGATCCATCGCCTGGAGGTGATCGGGATCCTGCACAGCTACGGAGAGGTTCTGGACGCCTATTCTCGCAACTTGATCTTCATTGCCGACCACCAATTTTTGGAGCTCTTCCCGGCGTTTAAGTATTTCAACGGCGAGATTACCCTGGGCAAATGGCTGCGCTACCTGTGGCATGACCGCATCAACTACGAGTTTGCCGAATACTGCATGAAGGCTATGCTCTGGCATGGGGGAGGGGGGCTAGACCGCTACCTGGATACCCCTGAATTTGTCGAGCGGGCCAAGAGAGCCATCCGGGCCAAAATCCGCTTTAACCCCTTCTTTCAGGGCTTGGGGATCCTGTTTCCCGACTTTGCTCTGGAACAGGTGCGCATGCTGGCCATGTACAGCGGCTTGGGCCAGTTTTGGCGGGTGATGAGCGATATTTTCCTGGCGCTGGCCAAGCGCTCTGAGACAGAACCCCACCTCACCATTCCCGACGTGGTGGCTCACATCCAGCAGGGGTTGGTGGCAGCTGCCGACAAGCCTATCACCTACGCTCCCTGCATCTGGGGCCGCCGCTACGAGATCATCCCTCTCTCGGCGGGTCTGACTTTCCTATCAGATACGGCTATCCCCTATGTGGAAGCGGTGTTTTTCCGCTCCTTTCCCTTTATGGGCACGGTTTCCTACAACGCCCAGGCCCACCAGATCCCGGCTGAGCAGGCTGACTTTGCCTACGGCGCCCTCTACGCCGATCCGCTGCCGGTAGGCAGCGCTGGGATCCCGCCTACCCTGTTGATGCAGGATATGATGCGCCACCTGCCCCCCTACTTGCGAGAGCACTACCGCCGCCAGCCTCGCGGGGATGATGACCTGCGGGTGAAAATCTGCCTTAGCTTCCAAAAGGCCATGTTCTGTGTTATCACTGCCGCCCTGCGGGCTCTTGCCCCCTTCCCTCTGGAAACTCAGGATCCCCAGCAGCAAATGGCCAACCGCAAGTTTCTGGCTCCTTGGCTGCAGCGCCTGCTGGGATCCCGTCTGTTAAAGGTGCAGGAAGAAAGGGTTGAGGCCTAGCTGAGCTGGGAACTGCTACTTTTGGTTACTGGAAGGGGGATCCCCTTTTCGGATACAATATCTGCGCCCAGTTGAGCAATGGGGTGGCGTAGCCAAGTGGTAAGGCAGAGGTCTGCAAAACCTCTATGCGCCAGTTCGAATCTGGCCGCCACCTTTTAAACCTTACTTGCATCCCAAGCAGGGCAAGCATGAAAGACAAGCTGATATTGATGATCCCCGGCCCCACTCCCGTTCCCGAGAGTGCGCTGCTGGCGATGGCACGGGGGCCCATCGAGCACCGCAGCAAAGAGTTCACCGCCATTTTGGAAGAGGTCACCGATGGGTTGCGCTGGCTGCACCAAACCACCTCCGATGTGTTTGTCTTTTCCGCCAGTGGCACCGGCGCTATGGAAGCCGGGATCCTCAACACCCTCAGCCCTGGGGATCGGGTTTTGGTGGGGGTGAACGGCAAGTTTGGGGAGCGCTGGGCGGAAATGTCCGAGCAGTTTGGCCTTCAGTGTGAGCGGGTGGAAACTCCCTGGGGGATCCCTTACCCCGTCGAGATCTTCCAAGAAAAGCTGGCTGCCGACCGGGAAAAAACCATCAAAGCCGTCATCCTCACCCACTCGGAAACTTCCAGCGGCGTAGCCAACGATGTCCAAGCCATTGCTGCTGCTGCCCGCGAGCACGGGGAAGCCCTCGTCCTGGTGGATGGGGTCACCAGCGTGGGGGCAATGCCGGTGTTAATGGACGAATGGGGCTTGGATGTGGTGGCCTCGGGATCCCAGAAGGGCTATATGATCCCACCAGGGCTGGGATTTGTGGCCGTGAGCCAACGGGCCATGGCCGCTACGGAGCGCTCTAGGTTTCCCAAGTACTACTGGAGCTTTAAGCTGGCGCAAAAGGCCCTGCGCCAAGGCACCACTCCCTTTACACCGGCGGTGAACCTGTTTTACGCCCTGCAGGTTACCCTGCGCATGATGCGCGCAGAAGGGTTGGAAGCCATCTACCGGCGTCATGCCAAGCTGGCCCAGGCCACCCGTGCTGGCGTCAAGGCTCTGGGGCTAAAGCTCTTGGTTGATCCAGAGTCAGCGGCCAGTCCTTCGGTAACAGCTGTACTCGCTCCCGAAGGGATCAACGCTGACACCATCCGCAGCACCTTGAAGAAACACTTCGACATCGCCCTTGCCGCTGGACAAGACCACCTCAAGGGCAAAATCTTCCGCATTGGCCATTTGGGCTTTGTGAGTGACCGCGATGTGCTGATGACCTTGGCTGCTCTGGAGTCGGCTTTACACACGGCGGGCTACAGCGACTTCACTCCAGGGGCAGGAACTCGTGCTGCTGAGGAAGTACTGGCCCACGGCTAGGGATCCCTTCTGAACCCTCAGCTCAGCGGCCTTTGACACATGGCACTGACCCCTACCCCTGGCTACAATGGGGGGACATGCTTAATAAAACTTCAGAACCCAAGGGTGGCTATGGTTGTCAGCTTGGAACGGGATCCCTGCGTGGTGCCTTCTGCTGGGGAGTTGCGGCAGGTGCTACAGGGGGTTGGCCCTCGTTCTTGTCCCTTGCAGTACAACTTTCACCTACACACTCGTTGTTCGGATGGGCAGATGGATCCCGTGGATCTGGCGGAGCAGGCGCGCCGGCACGGCCTCAAGGGCCTAGCCATCACCGATCACCACACCCTGAAGGGCTACGAGCGAGCCCGCGCCCACCTGGATCGTCCCGACGACCCCATCCTGTGGCCGGGGATCGAGATCACCGCCAACCTGTTGGGCTGTGAAGTGCATATTCTGGGCTACGGCTTCGATCCCACCGATGGTGTCCTGGATCCCTTTACCCAAGGGGAGCAGGTTCCCGGCTTGCCCGCCGCCGACGCGATCCAGGCCATTCAAGCGGCAGGAGGCTTGGCGGTGTTGGCCCATCCCTTTCGCTATTGCCTGCCTGCAGAGGAAATCGTCCCAGCAGCAGCGGAGTTGGGAATAGATGGCCTTGAGGTCTACTACGCCTACAAAAACCCGGAGATTTGGATCCCTAGCCCAGAAGTGACGGAGAAAGCGGAAGAGTTGGCCGAGGCCTACGGACTTTTGAAAACCTGCGGCACCGACTCTCACGGCCCCAGTATCCTGAGGCGGATTTGAGCCAGGCTACCCAGGTGGAGAACGGGCTGCTACGGGCGTGGATAGAGCAACTGTCCAAGCCGACGCAACTGCTCTGCAGTGCCCATGCACAACAGCAGATCCCCCGGCTGCAACAGGGTTTCTCCGCTGGGGCCACCGATCAACTGGCCATCCGCCCGTCGAATCGCCACCACTAAAGCTCCGGATCGGTTGCGCAAATCGGCTTTCCGTAGGGTTTGCCCGACATAAGGACATTCTTGGGCTGCCAGCTCGTACTCCTCTAGGTAAAAAGTGCGATCCCGACCGACAAGGATGCCATCCACAAAGTCCACAACCCGGGGGCGTAAGGCAGCCGCCGCCATGCGTTTTCCGCCCGTGATGTAGGGAGAAATGGCATGGGCAACGCCCGCCCGCTGCAGTTTTTGCAAAGCCTCCTCCGTATTGGCGCGGGCAATGGTGCGAATGCGGGGGTTCAGGGTGCGGGCCGACAAGACCACGTACAGGTTCTCGGCATCGGAAGATAGGGCGGCAATCAGTCCCTCCGCCTGTTGCACCCGCGCTTCCAGCAAAGTGGCATCCAGAGTACTATCCCCCTGGAGAGCCACATATCCCAGCTCTTGAGCCACCTGAATCGCCTCAGCAGACTGATCGATCACCAAAAATGGCACCCCTTCTGCTCGAAACTCTTGGGCCACCTGCCGGCCAATGCGCCCGAAACCGCAAATGATGTAGTGGTTGTTCAGCGCTTCCATCTGTTTCTTCCATTTCCGTTGCCGGATCCCTTCCTGAAAATGTCCCTGGATGAGGGCCTCTGTAAAGCGATTCACCATGAACCCAATGCTCAAGACCCCCATCAGGATCAAGGCCACCGTAAATAAACGCCCCCGCTCCCCCAGCGGCCCCACCTCCATGAAGCCCACGGTGGTTAGGGTGATAACGGTCATGTAAAAAGCTTCCACCCAAGGCCACTGCTCCACCCCGTGGTACCAGAGGGTGCCGATCAGCACCACACACACCAATGCCCCCACACCCAAGCCGAGGTCTCGCCGGATTCCGGGATCCCTTTTGGCAGCCTGGAAGAGGGGACGAGCAGAAGCCATAGAGCCCAGCCAGATCTAGCCCAGGAAAAGGAAGCAAGAACTAGAATGGGGAAGAACCTGTTGTTGATCGGTAACCAGTGGAGTGCGGATGCCTGAGTACATCAAGGTGGAATATCGGATCGACAAAAACGGACAGGTTACCGAGACCGTACTGAATGGTTCTGGCTCCAGTTGTACTCTAGCTACCGCCGGCTTGGAATCGGCGCTCGGAGCCGTGCAGAAACGGGAGCTCTTGCCGGAGTTTCACCAACTGACTGAAATCGAGAGGGAGTCAGAAGTCTCTTTGAAGCAAACCCGCTGACTCCATATCCATTTGCTCAGGGTTCTCACCGTCTCCTCATTTTTTCTTTTTGCTCCCCTTTCCGGCCGTATTGCCGGCCCGTGCCGCTCCAACCGCAGCCTGAAACAGCCAAACGGCCAATGGAGCAGCGACAACCAAGATGATACTGGTGGTGCCGACGCCAAAATCCGGCTCGCCAGAAGCCAACTCGAAAATTGAGCCAACAGCAGCAATGGCGCTGAGGCAGGAAACGGCCAAGAGCAGGTAACCTTTAACGCTGGTGGTCATAGAGAACCCGTTTGTGGACTAAACTTGTGCGGCTCGAAAACAAGCCGGTTAGATGCGTATTCATTCGCTAAAAAGCCCTCCCACTCCTGAGAGGGCTAACTTTTATGCTAAAGGCAGGGATCCCTGTCCAGCAAGGCAAAACCAAAAGTGGGATCCCTAGAAGTTCAGCACTTGGGGTGTGGATTTAGCCGTTCACGATGATCTTGCCGACCATTCCGGCCCCACGGTGGGGCGTGCAGTAGTAGGTGTACTCACCTGGAGGAACATCAACAAAAGCCGACTCCACCACCTGCTTAGGAGCAGTGAGCAGTGCCTTGTGGGAGAGCTTGGCGGCCAGAGCCGCATCTCCACCGGGCACCTTGTCGAAGACAACATTGTGGGGGTAGACCTTGTTGTTCACCCACTGAACGGTATCCCCTTGGTTGATGGTGAGAGAAGGCGGATCGTAGACCAACTGGGCCTTGTCAGATCCCATTTTGACAATGTAGGTCTCGGCAGCAGCAGGGTTGGACAAGAACGCCACAGCCAACCCCCCAACCACAAGGCTGAGCAGGATGAGCTGCAAACGCTTCACCAGGTTAAAAACTAGAGACATGGATTCCTCTCAAAACGCAACAGCAGTTATCCCAGACTTTGCGGCTCGGTTGCCCCTTTCCAGGTTACGAAGAGCACCCAGCCAGGCGGATGGGCAGCAGGGACAGTTGAATTCCCAATGCTCATTATAAGAGGGCTCATCCCAGAATAGAGCAATGCCCAACTGCGGGGCGGCAACATCCATCCTTTACAGGGAGCCGCGGCAGACCGAACCCGCCAAACAGCACAGCTCTTCCAGAAACCTACGGCAACCCTGTTGCCAGGCAATCCGATGCGGCTGGATCCCCGGCCAGTTGGGGCAGGATGTTTTGGCGGTTGGTGAGCGTACGCAGGTGACCGAGAGCCAGTTTTCTGGGTCGTCCTCATCTCTACCCAAAAGTGCTTCGCAAAGTTTCGCAAAGTAGAGATTCTTTTTCCGTGGGATCCCTTAAAGTCCAAGAGTGTCTTGCCTAACAAATCCGTAGGGTTGTCGATGCACAAGAAGGGCAAATCATCCTAATCTCAAAGAGCAGGTTCTTGGATGCTGCTGGTCGGTATTCCTTTGAGATTCCTCAATAACATCACCTGAAAGTCAGTTGGTTGTTCAGCCCTCACCAAAATAGGGAGTCTGTTAAGATGAGCGTACAGCGTTCACCCGTAGTTGGTCCAAGCAAGAGTCGGCTTGCAACAAGTTTAGAATCGACGGATCAGCGGCTTAACATTCAAATCTTGGCCCGGTGTATTGGCACTGCCTTGAACCTGGGCGCTCCCCTCAGGGTTGAAGTACACTACACCTCAAAAGTGCAGCAGTAAGGTTTTCTTACCAGGCCGATCTGGAGGCACAGCTTCATACTGCAGTTTTTACTTATCTGAGCCTGGAGTGAGTTTTTGGACTTCTTACTTCACTGTATAGCCATATAGCC
Source organism: Synechococcus sp. R5-12 (assembly GCF_047502655.1). Lineage (NCBI taxonomy): Bacteria > Bacillati > Cyanobacteriota > Cyanophyceae > Synechococcales > Synechococcaceae > Synechococcus > Synechococcus sp. R5-12. The sequence goes on from NZ_JANSIM010000050.1 coordinate 22,446, forward strand.
ACTGCTAGCTAAGACAACGCATCTAGCGTATGAGGAAACTCCTCTGGCTCTCTAGAAGAGAGGAGCGAGCGTAAGCCAATTTCTCGGCCAGAAGGTTGTATGGCAGTCGGCTACAGGGATCCCTGAACTTCCTGATCCTGAGATGCTTTGGGGATGAGTTACATTGCCATCGGCCAAACCCTTTGCCAGAGGTTGAAACTCTCTCCCTCTGAGGTGCGGGATCCAGAAACCCTTCTGCCCCGGAGGGCAGGGTGCTCTAAGTTGGCTTAACATTATTTCATGACCGGGCCTGGCCCTCACCTTGCCAAGGGCGGGTGGCCAATATCAGTGCCTAGGGATCCGGCTCAACTTCCTTCCCATTGCAGGCAAAACGACCATGGTAGGCATCTTCAAGCGCTTGTTCGGCTCGCGCGGCAAAGCTGCGGCCACGTCCTCACCGGAAACTGTTGCTAAGCCAACCCCAAAGAAAGCGAAAAACGACAATACTTTTTTTCTCGACCCAGATGAAGCCAAAACCCTTGGCAACATCGAGTATATGCGCACCCCCAGGATCGTGAAGCACACCTTCCAGGATTTCGGCAGTAAGGAGAAGGTGGAGGTGGTGGAGCAGGTCTCTTCCCTCGGTAAAGTTAAGTTGTCCGCAGAGGCAGCCAAAACTCCTGAAACTGCTGCTGAGCAGGGATCCTCCGCTTCAAGCAGCAGCGGAGCAAGCCCACGCCGTCAGGGGGGATCGGACATGGATACCTTCCGCAATATGGCCCGCAGCCTAAAACGCAAATAAGCCAAACTCAGGTTGATCCCTGTCAGAGCCAACCAGAGGCTGGATCCCAGCTTTCCTCTTCGCAGCAGCGGCAGGCGTGATACAACTGCTATCGAACCGGCTAATCTGCGACTGAACTGAGGAGGAGCAATGGCGATTAAGCGAGGCACCTTGGTGCGGGCTATCCGCGAGAAACTGGAGGGTAGCTTAGAAGCGCAGGCAAGCGATCCTTTTATTCCCAACTACGTTTTCGAGACCCCCGGAGAAGTCGTGGATATCAAAGGTGACTACCTGCAGATTAAGTTTGGGGCTGTTCCCACCCCTACGGTTTGGCTGCGGGCGGATCAGGTTCAGGAGATGGCGGGTTGAGTAGAAGCACGGAATGTTCCCCATCTGCATACCCCGTGATGGGGTGAAGGGGGATCCATGGCACTCCTGGCTGCTCCCAACCGTGAACAAATCCTGCAGCGTAGGCAGCTTTTGCGTCGGCAACGGCGCAGCCGATTCTGGCAGGGATCCTGGCGCCTGACCGGTTCGATGACCCTCTTGGCGCTGCTGGTGCTGGGCCTACGGCAGCCCCACTGGCAAATTCGTCAGCCAGAACAGATTCAGGTAAAGGGTGCCCACTGGGTCGATCCCGCCTGGATACGGGCACAATTGCCCCTGCAGTATCCCCTCAACATTTGGCAGGTGCAACCGGCTGTTTTGGAAAGGGCTTTGCTGGGATCCCCGACCCGCCCCTCTCCCATCGAAAGCGTCCAGGTGCAGCGGCGGCTGCTGCCGGTGGGTGTCATCGTCCAGGTGCGAGAACGGCAACCTGTGGCGCGCGCCCGATGGGGCAACCAACTGGGCTGGGTGGATGTCCAAGGCAACTGGCTGTCTCCGGATCCCTACCGTTCCCCCGCGTCTTGGCCTGAGCTGGAGCTGCTGGGCTGGGAGAACCACACCCCAGAGCAATGGGCGCTGTTGCTCAGGGCTTTACAGCAGTCTGAAATTCAGATCAGGGCAGTGGATTGGCAATCTGGAGCGGGAATTACCCTGCATACTGAGCTGGGCAACGTCTACCTGGGGCCGATTTCCGACCGCTTGCCCTTGCAAATTCAGACCCTCAACCAAATGCGGGATCTGCGCCGCTACTGCGAGTGTACGCCCGACGACATCGTCCAGATTGACCTCACCAGCCCCAGTGTGCCCACCTTGCAACTTACCCCCACGGCCACCCAGGAGCGCTGGAAAGACGTGCGGATGCCCTAGCTTTGCTATGAACCCGGTGCCGGCGGTGGAGGTGAACCAATTGTGGACAGCTTATCCCGGTCATCCGCCGGTGCTGCAAGGGCTGGATCTACGGGTCGAGGTTGGGCAACATCTGGGGGTGATCGGCCCCAATGGCGCGGGTAAAACTACCCTGTTCCTCACCCTCTGCGGCCTGTTGCCCCCCTGCTCTGGCCAGGTGAGTTTGTTTGGCCAGCCGCTGCGGCCCGGCCAGTTTCGCCCTGAGGTGGGGTTGGTGTTTCAGGATCCCAACGACCAACTGTTTGCCCCATCGGTGGCCGAAGATGTGGCCTTCGGACTGCGCAATTTGGCCCGTCCTGAGGGGGAGATTGCGGCTGCCGTTCAGGCCGCCCTGCAGATGACCGGCACCCTCCATTTGGCCGATCGTCCCCCCCATCACCTCTCTGGTGGGGAAAAGCGCATGGTTGCCATTGCCGGGATCCTGGCGATGAAACCCCAGTTGGTGCTCTACGATGAGCCGACGGCCAACCTCGATTTGCGAGCCCGGCGCCGGTTGATAGTTTTTTTGCAACAGGCCGCCCACACTTTTCTGCTGGCTTCCCACGATCTGGAGCTGATCTTGGAGGTGTGCGATCAGGTCATCCTGTTGGATCAAGGGCGGATCTGGGCCCAGGGATCCCCGGCCCACCTGATGGGCCGAGCCGACCTCATGGAAGCCCACGGCCTGGAAGTGCCCCCCTCGCTGCGCCGATAACGACAAAAGTTGAAAAGATATCAAGAATTATTTTTAAGCTGACAACATTTTTGCCTCTCTTAATAAAAAGCTATCGTGCTAATTAAAAATATTGATTTTCGTCCAGGATTAAATAGGGATATCATTTTGTTAAGTCGGGGATCCCTTCTCTGAGCTGTCCTAGTCAATTTTGTATGATCGATTTTGTACAAGAAAGATGTGGACTTAGCTCAGAGTTGGCAGCTTTGCCCGCCTGAGTGACAGTTGCAGTTAACCCTGATGGCTCCTACAACCTGTTCTGACTTCAGTCGGAGGTCTGTGGCTCAGAGCCTTCTCCCCTCAGAGGGGGGTCTCTGGTGGCTGGGGTAGGTGTCGCCGGGAAAAGCTGTCAATCGAGATTTGGGCAGAGGATCTCTCTGATGAAATCGAAAGGAGATTGCATGAGCGAACCCAATAAGCGAGATCAATTTGCCTTGTTGCTGGGTTCGACAACGTTCAGGAACTGAGTGTTCAGAAGTGGAGAGTTGATATGCCTATTGCAGTTGGAATGATCGAGACCCGCGGGTTCCCGGCAGTGGTAGAAGCTGCCGACGCCATGGTCAAGGCAGC
>NZ_JANSIM010000051.1:0-4199 GCF_047502655.1 Synechococcus sp. R5-12
GTTGGCAGACTCGAAAGTAAACAGAAAGATCAACTGGTAGTAATACTGAACATATTATACATTATTTTCAGTATAGTTGAGCCTATTATTGACTAGAGTCATGCTCTCAGAAGAATTGAACTGGCAAAAAAAGTTAAAGCACTTGCGAAAACTACCCTGCCCACCCTTTTTTTCATATCCTTCAAGTCCCCCCTTGCCGACTAGGGCAGCACCGCCTAGAGCCTAGCATGGGGCAGCTTTCTGCTGGCTACTGGGGTGTTGAGCTGCCGCAGAGGGATCCCGCCCTGGCAAAGCCTCAGCCTAACGAGCGTATTTGAGTACCAAGACATCTTTCATGCCCGCAAGGACTCCGTCCCGCTGACGCGAAAGGACTCCGTCCCGCTACCGCGAACAGCTTGCCGCCACTGACCACATTTAACAATTGCATCCCCCGGCAAATGCCTAAAACAGGGATCCCCTGGGCCAGCACGGCCTGAGCCAAGGCCACCTCAAATCGATCCCGCTCCGCGTTCACATAGCGCACCTGGGGATGTTGCGGATCTTCTCCGTAGGTGCTGGGGCAGAGGTCGCCGCCACCGGTCAACACCAGGCCATCCACCCAAGACAGCAAAACCTGGGGCTCGCTTTCGCCTGGGGGAAAAAGAACAGGGATCCCTCCGGCAGCACGAATGGCATCCACATAGCGGCCTGGCGCTACAAAGTCTCCCTCGTCATTGCGGTTGCGGGTGGTAACGCCGATGAGCGGTCGATTTGAAAAAGGGGATGTCCGATTCATCCTTCTACGATAACCTTATTTCCCGATGTTGATGGTGCTATGCCTACGGCAGAGGAACCGCACCACTGTCCTGAGCAGAAAAATCCAAAGTTTTCCCCCACGATAGGAGTTAAATCTCGTTGTTGCGCAACGCTAACGCAAAGGGATCCCAGAAATCGCCGAAGCCATTAACCTTTCCCAAGGAAGTAGCGGCGGCTGATCCCTTGGGCCAGCAAGACGAACAACACCAGGGATCCCTGAATCACACCGGCCAAAGAAGACTCCAATTGCAAAGAGAGAGGCAGTTGCAAGCTGCCGATGTTAAGACTGCTGAAGAAAAAGGCAATCGGCAAAATCAGCAGGGGGTTAAAGCCTGCCAGCATCACCACCAACAAGGCCAGAAAGCCCAAATTGCTGGAGATATTGGGGATGAGGCGATGGAACAGAGCCAACACCTGCAAGGCGCCCGCCAGCCCTGCTAAGCCCCCACAGCAGGCAAATGCCATGAGCAACCTGCGGGTAGCCGGGATCCCCAACCGGAAAGCAGCTACAGGGTTTTTCCCCACCGCCCGCAACTGCAGGCCGAAGCGAGTGTTGCCCATCACCAGCACCGTCAGGGCCAAAGCCAACAGGGCCAGCAGCAACGCCACCGGACTGGCCTCTGACCGCCCCCAGGTGGGCAACCACAGACGGGGATCCAACACTTCCGTCCCGCTCATGGAAGCCACCCCCGGCCTTTTCCAAGGGCCGAAGATCAGGTAGAGCACCCAACCTTGGGCAACAAAATTCAGCCCCAGCCCAGCGAAGATCTCGTTGACCCGCCCCCACACATTCAGGATCCCAGCCAACAGGCCCCAGCCCGCCCCGCCCAGGATCCCGGCCAAAAGCGCCAAGGTAATGGCCAGTGGCGGCGGCAACCATCCCGCTTCCAGACGCACCAGAAACGTGGCCGCAATTGCCCCGACCACCATTTGCCCTTCGATGCCCAAGTTGTAGAGACCGGCAACAAACGTAAACACCAGCCCACAGCAGCAGAGGACAAGGGGAGCCAGCGTTGCCAAAACCCGGCCAAACTGAGCTTCAGTGCCGAAGGCCCCCTGCCACATGCTGGCCGCCACCTGGAGAGGTGAAGCCCCCGCCAGCAGGATCACCCCCGCCACAAATAGCAGCGCTGCCAGCCAAGCCAATCCCTGGATTACCCAGGTACGCTCTAGAGACACCCACGACCGGCCCGATTCCGCTATTCCCGCCATGCTTTAACACTTCCTAGGATTCTTAAACTTAAGATTTTTAAACTCAAAGAGGCTCCCCGCTGCCCTGCTCCAAGAGGGGATCCAAACGGCGCACCAGTTGCCAGCCCTCCACCGCCGCTAGAGGTTGTAACCCCAAATCCCGGATCTCCACCTGTTCTGCCTGCACCGGAGAAACCCAAAGGTAGTCTCCATATTCCCCTCGTTGCAGAGCCTGATCATCCACCCATCTCCCCGGATTAGGGGTATAAAAAGCGATGGCCTGGGCCTGACAGACATCCGGCAAGCCGCTGCGGCCAATATCCACCACCGTCTCCCCAGCCTCTGTCGAGGACTCCGTCCGAATAGCGCGAACGGACGGGGGCAGCATTTGGTTCCAATCCATTTGGGCAAAAGCAGGGCTGAAGTTGCCGAAATCAGGCCGCAAGACGATGGTGATCATAGCGAGGATCCCGGCCAACAAGAGGATTCCCACCCACAGCTCGCCGGCGCAGCGCAACACCCGCCGCCAACTCCAGATCCCCGGCAGCAAGAGGTACAAAAGACCCATCGCCACCAGCGGCCAAGCGTGGGATTGCAGAAGCTCCAGACCGTCTACGCCCAGCCGGACGGCCACCCCCAAACCCAACAGCAGCAGCCCCACCGCTGCCAGTCCCCAAGAGAGCACCTGGGCCAGACGGGGCTTTAAGTGCAAGGACTCCGTCCCGCTAACGCGATCCGCACCGCTGACGCGACCCCGCATAGCCAACGCTTGATCCAAGGCTACCCCGGCCAAGAGAGCCAGCCAAGGGTAAAGCTGCACGGTGTAGTAGGGGGTTTTGGTGGGATAAAGCTGCAACAACAACAACAGCAGCAGGGGGAAAGACCAGATCAGCAGCGTGGATCCCGGCTGCTGGCGCACCAGGAGAAAGCCACCCACCAAAGCCAAAACCGTCCACGGGAAGCCATGAACGGGAATGTGCCAAAAGTAGTACCAGCCGGTGGCATCCGCATGGAAGGGCTCTTGCCCCAGATCCCACACCTTCCCCACCAGGGTGGTCAGCACCTGTGGGCCATACACCTGCATGGCTGGACCTAGCCAGAGGCCGAACATCCCCAAGCCCAGCCCAAGCGCCAGCCAAAATGGGGCGGATCCCATCCAGCGGCGCCGTTGCTGCACGAGATAGGGGATCAAAGCCGCCCCCGGCAGCAGGATCATGGCACTTTTCATCAGCAGGCCCAGCCCGAAGGCCACTCCGGTCAGCCAAAACCAAACCCTGTGGCCGCGGATACCGTTGACCAGCCCCAGGATCCCCAGCAGCTCCAGAAAGGTCAAGGGCACATCCTGCCCCACCAGCCGCCCCTGCTGCACCCAGAGGTAGCACAAGGGCAAAATTGCCATCCCCAAAAGGACCGCCCGCATTGGCAAAAAAGGTCGCCCAATCCAGCCCACCAGGGGAATGGAGAGCAAAGCAGCGAGGATCCCTGGCAGCCGCGCTGCCCACTCGTTTACCCCGTACAGGGCAAAACTGAGGGCCACGCTCCAGGTGAGCAGAGGGGGTTTCTCGAAAAAAGGCTCCCCCAAAAAAGTGGGCCCCAGCCAATGCCCTCCCCGCAGCAGCTCGCGGGCCATTTGGGCATAAAAGCTCTCGTCGCAGCCAGCCAAACTGGGATCCGCCCCCGAAAGCACAAACAGAGGCACTGCCAGGCCCATGACTAGTAGGCTTAGGCCCCAAAAGGGCACTAGGTGCGGGTCGCGGCGAAACTGAACGAAGGAGCTGGATCCCGGCAGGGATCTGCGGCTAGGAGAACTGCCCAGACGGTTGGGGTTGCCGAAAGGACGCATGGGACTCCGTCCCGCTAACGCGATGGGACAAGTCAGCAAGGGGCGGCTCTAACCAGACTAGACAAGGACTCCGTCCCGCTTACGCGAGCGGCAGAATTTTTTAGGGAAGCTCCAGAGATCCAGAGGAGCTTTTCAGCTTATCTGCCGGCAAGGTTAAGCCCTGAAACCAGCTAAAAAACTGCTCGGCATAGGGCCAAAGAGCGGGCTCCAAGTAGTAGAAGTTCTCCCCCCGGTCGGTAAACTCCCAAAACTCTGCAGCCGTAGAGAGCAGCTCTTGGTGGATGCTCTGCAGGCGCGCCAGGGGCTCGTGCTGCATATCCTGATAGAAAGGACTCCGTCCCGCTTACGCGAAAGGACTCCGTCCCGCTTA
>NZ_JANSIM010000285.1:0-1369 GCF_047502655.1 Synechococcus sp. R5-12
AAACCGCGTCTCAGTTCAGATCGCAGGCTGCAACTCGCCTGCGTGAAGGCGGAATCGCTAGTAATCGCAGATCAGCATGCTGCGGTGAATACGTTCCCGGGCCTTGTACACACCGCCCGTCACACCATGGGAGCTGGCCATGCCCGAAGTCGGAGCACCCGCCGAAGGCAGGGCTGGTGACTGGGGTGAAGTCGTAACAAGGTAGCCGTACCGGAAGGTGCGGCTGGATCACCTCCTTTTAGGGAGACCTACCTTGGGGCATCTGAGAGGAGTCAGGCCACCCTCAGGCCAGCAAAGGTCATCCCAGGTCGGTCGGGGTTGAGGGGATGGTTGACTGGGGTTCTGGAGGGGAACCGAGGGGAGGGCTATTAGCTCAGGTGGTTAGAGCGCACCCCTGATAAGGGTGAGGTCCCTGGTTCGAGTCCAGGATGGCCCACTGTTTGTCCTAGAGAAGGGAGAGCTAGCAAGCTAGAAGCGAGCTGGCCAAGCTGAGGGCAAAGCCAGAGGGTGGGTGCAGTCTGGATTGGGGGTATAGCTCAGCTGGTAGAGCGCTGCCTTTGCACGGCAGAAGTCAGCGGTTCGAGTCCGCTTACCTCCACCACTTTGGTGAGGAGCCGGGAAGGGGTTCTCCAGTTGGATAGGTTGACGACCGGGCTAGGGGTTTGGGTCCGAGCACAAGCCTCCAGCCGGGTTGAGCCGGCCAGCACTTTGAAAACTGCATAGCAAGAGAGCAGCATGCTTCTGGGTTGAGCCCCCCGAGCCTTGGCTTGGGGGAAGCAGCAGCAACCTGGGGGCATGAGGCAGGTAGAACACCAATGTTACGTGAGGTGAAAAGGTCAAGTCAGTTAAGGGCGCACGGTGGATACCTAGGCACGCAGAGGCGAGGAAGGGCGTGTTACCGACGAAACGCTGCGGGGAGCTGGACAAAAGCGGTGATCCGCAGGTTCCCGAATGGGGCAACCCGGCAAGGCGCAAGCCTTGTCACCTTTGGCTGAATCCATAGGCCAAAGGGGCGAACGCGGCGAACTGAAACATCTTAGTAGCCGCAGGAAAAGAAAACAAAAGTGATTTCCTCAGTAGCGGCGAGCGAACGGGAAAGAGCCTAAACCGCTCAGCTACGGCTGGGCGGGGTTGTGGGACGGCCAAGCGGTAGCCGGCGGGCTAGGGGAAGCAGCTGGAATGCTGCACCAGAGAAGGTGAAAGTCCTGTAGCCGAAAGCTCAAAGGCGCCGGCCGGATCCCGAGTAGCACGGGGCAGGGGAAATCCCGTGTGAATCGGCGAGAACCATCTCGTAAGGCTAAATACTCCTGCGTGACCGATAGCGAACCAGTACCGTGAGGGAAAGGTGAAAAGAACCCCGGGAGGGGAG
>NZ_JANSIM010000286.1:0-5045 GCF_047502655.1 Synechococcus sp. R5-12
CAACGGTCCTGCCGTGTAGATGTCGGTGTCGGCAACTAGCTTCACATCCAGAGGGGTGGTGCTCTGGCGGAGATGCTGCACAACCTCCAGAAACTTGACCTGGGAGAACTCCCCCACAGTGCCGGTGATGGGATCGGAGAGAAGCCCCTCCTCTTGCGAGCGCTGATTGGCCTGGTTCAGCAGCCCCAGCAGTTGCTGTTGGATCTGATTTTCGCTCAAACCCGGTTGAATCACCCCGTGGGCCAGCACGGATCCCTTGGCGAAAATCCGCTGGTTGGGGTAAATCTGCACGAGCACAGGCACAGGCTCCCCCTTGAGCCGGTTGGTAACAGAGAGAATGCGCACCGCCCAGCTACCGGGCTCTTGCAACTTCTCCAAGGCTTGATCGGCATCCTCGCGGCGGATCAAGATCGCGTTTTCCAGAGGGGGCATGGGCTGGGATCCAAGGGCAAGGGCCCGCTGTTCCGCCTGGGCCAAAAGGTGCTCAAACTGCCGCCGGATCGCCTCTGGTTTTGCCCCTCTTGGAGCCTCCACAACTCCTGTTGCCAAAACTTCCCCCGCCAAGATGGCCAGTTCCCCCCGCCGCAGCCGCACCGCCAATTGGTTGAGCTGCTCGATCTCCTGCTCAAGCTGGTTTTTCTGGTTCTCCAGTTGGGTTAAGGCCGCCTGCACCACATCCAGGGAGCGCTCCAGTTGATCTCGATCCAGTTGCAGGGCTTGTTTTTGCGACTCCAGGGTGGCGATCACCTGGCGGGCCGACTCCACCTCTGCCTTCACTGCCTCCAACTCGGCATGGGCTCGATCCAGACTGGGCTGCACCTTGGCCAGTTGCTCGTTGGCTGCCGCCAGCTTGGCCTCCGCCTCCTGCCGCTCCTGCAGCGCCACCGCCAGTTGATCGCGCACTTCGCTCAGGCGGGTTTGGGCTGCCGACTGCTGGCTGCGAAATTGGTCGAGATCCATCTTGAGGTGATCCCGCTCAACCCTGAGAGCGGCATTTTCCGCTTCCAAGAGGGCTTTTTGGCGGTTGAGGGCCCGCAGCTCTTGCTCCGCCTGGGCAATTTGGTTGGTGTAGCTGAACAGAGCCTCCGACAGGGAGCGGTTGAGGAGCAGCAGCGTGCCCAAGGTCAGCGCGGAGATGCTCACACCGGTCACCACAGCCACCAGAATGGCCGTGTGGCGGGGGCGCAGGTTGAACCAGGTAAGGCGCTTTTTGCCAATGCGATAGCCTACCCGATCCCCAACAACGGCAATCAGGCCACTGACAACCAACATGTAGAGGATCAGCAGTACGCCTTGCATATTCGCGGATCCCTGCCATGGAAATCTTAGCAAGGTTGCCCTGAGGATTTTGCAAGTTGCTGGGAGATAGATTTCGGCGCTGTTTTGTAGGGATTTTTGGGGGTTCTAATCCGCGTAGAGGAGCCGCTCCACCGCCGCCACAATATCTGCAGGTTGCACGATGGTGGCCGCCTCCAGCGTGCCGTTGTAGGGGGTGGGAATGTCCTGCGAAGCCAAACGCATCACCGGCGCATCCAGCTCATCGAACAGTTCTTCCATGATGCGAGCTGTCAGTTCCGCCCCAATGCCACCCGATTTCATGTCTTCCTCAACAATGATCACCCGATGGGTTTTGCGCACCGAAGCGGCAATGGTTCCCATATCTAAAGGTTTCAGCGAGATTAAATCGATCACCTCAGGGTCGATCTCCTGCTGCACCAAAGTGTCCACGGCCTTGAGCACGTGGTAGCGCATGCGGGAGTAGGTGAGCAGGGTAACATCGGAGCCGGATCGGACGATTTCGGCTTTGTCCAGAGGCAAAAGGTATTCCTCTTCTGGCAGATCTTCTTTCAAGTTGTACAGGAGCACATGCTCGAAAAAGAGAACGGGGTTGTCGTCGCGGATGGCGGACTTGAGCAAGCCCTTGGCATTGTAAGGCGTTGAACAGGCTACGATCTTGAGCCCAGGCACCGCTTGAAAGTAAGCCTCTAGCCGCTGCGAGTGCTCTGCCCCCAACTGACGACCCACCCCGCCCGGCCCGCGGATGACCATCGGGATCTTGAAGTTGCCCCCAGAAGTGTAGCGAAGCATACCGGCATTGTTGGCAATTTGGTTGAAGGCCAGGAGCAGAAAGCCCATGTTCATCCCTTCCACCACCGGGCGCAAGCCGGTCATGGCTGCCCCAATGGCCAAGCCGGTAAAGCTGTTCTCGCAGATGGGGGTATCCAGCAGGCGCATCTCCCCATACTTGCGATACAGGTCTTTGGTGACTTTGTAGGAGCCACCGTAATGGCCGACATCTTCTCCCAAAACAAACACGTTGGGATCCCGGGCCATTTCTTCGTCGAGGGCAGCACGCAAGGCGTTGTAAAGGAATGTCTCGGCCATAGAGGTTCAATATCGCTAAACCCTCATTAAACCATTTTGCCGGCATGGATCCCCTTGCAGCTGACTTGATAGGCTGAGCTCAGAATTCTTGCTCAAAGGGATGGCGACCTTCCCCACAGCTTTCCTCAGCACTCTCTTTCCCCTGGAACATGGGGATCGTCCGTCTTCTCAAGAAAAGACACCATGAGCATTCCACGGCCCAAACTGGCGCTGACCTTGGGGGATCCCGCGGGAATTGGGCCGGAAATTGTGCTCAAGGCGCTGGCGGATCCTGAGGTGCAGTCTTGCGCCCACATCACGGTTGTAGGGGATCGGCAGGTTCTAGAAGCCACCTATCGCCTGCTGAGAGATCGGTCGCCGGCTCCATTGGCCCATCCGGCAGGGATCCCGATGCTGGAATGCGACACAGGCTTTCGGTTACAGCCTGGCTGTATTGGTCAAGGGGATGCTGACAGTGGTGGGGTCAGTTTTGTTTACCTGAAAACGGCAGTCGAACAGACGCTGCGGGGCGAGTTTCAGGGGATCGTGACAGCGCCCATCGCCAAATATCTCTGGCATCGAGCCGGCCATCGGTTCCCTGGTCAAACAGAAGTTTTGGCCCAGCTGAGTCGGTCTGAGCACTACGGGATGATGTTTGTTGCCCGTTCCCCCCACAGTGGCTGGCAGATGCGGGTTTTGCTGGCCACCACCCATATTCCCCTCGGCCAAGTGCCCACCGTGCTGACTCCAGAGCGGGTGCGGACAGCGCTGGATTTGCTGGTGGGATCCCTGCGCCACACCTTTGGGATCCCGGATCCTGTGATTGCAGTAGCCGGCCTGAATCCCCATGCCGGCGAACAGGGGCAACTGGGATCGGAGGAAAAAGAATGGCTGACCGAGCTGCTGCGCACCTATGCCCACGCCCAAATTTGGGGGCCGCTTCCCCCCGACACCCTGTGGGTGGCTCCCGCGCAAGCCTGGCATGGCCAGGGATCCCCAACTGTGGCAGATGCCTACTTGGCTCTCTATCATGATCAAGGTTTGATCCCGGTGAAGATGCTGGCTTTTGACCGGGCAGTCAACCTGACAATTGGGTTGCCTTTTGTTCGCACCTCTCCCGATCATGGCACCGCCTTCGACATTGCCGGCCAAGGGGTGGCCCGGTGCGAGAGCCTCAAGCAGGCGATCCTGCTGGCGGCAGAACTGCTGGGCAAAAACCCCCAATCCCCTGAGGGAAATGCCGTCTGTACCCGACAATCTGAGGCCGTTTCTCGTTTCCAGGGGGTGGCTTGATGGAAGTTGCCGGTGCTACCTCAACCGGAATGCTTTACCGTCGCTTTGGGCGCACCCAACAGCTGGTCTCGGTTTTTTCTCTGGGCAGCATGCGCTTGGTCAATGTGCCCAGGGATCAAGCTCAGGCAACCGTTGAGGCAGCCCTAGCCGCAGGGATCAACCACATCGAAACGGCTCAGGCTTATGGCCATGCCGAGGTGCTCTTGGGCGAGATTTTGCAAACCCTGCCCTTTTCACGCCATCAGTTGATTCTGACCAGCAAACTCACTCCCACAGATGGGTTGCGAGAGCGGCTTCAGGGATCTCTGCGCCGTCTGCGGGCGGATTACCTGGATCAATTTGCCTTTCATGGCATCAACCTGCCGGAACACCTGGAGTGGGTGCTGCAGAAAGGGCTGCCGATTCTCCAGCAGCTCCAGCAGGAAGGCTGGGTGCGCTACATTGGTTTTTCCACCCATGGATCCCTGGAGTTAATTTTGCAGGCCATCCAGACAGGATGCTTTGACTTTGTTAATTTGCACTATCACTTTTTCCAACAGCGCAATGCACCGGCCCTAGAAGCGGCTGCCCAGCAAGATATGGGCGTGTTCATCATTTCTCCTGCCGATAAAGGGGGAATGCTCTATCGCCCGCCCCAACACCTGCAGGAGTGCTGTGCCCCTTTCAGCCCCTTGGAGTTTGCCTATCGTTTTTTGCTGGCGGATCCCCGTGTTCACACCCTCAGCCTGGGCATCACTCATCCTGAGGAGCTACAGGTGGCCTTGTCGGCTTTACAGGATCCCGACCGTTGGTGGGTGGATGGCCCTCAGATTCAGGAGCGGTTGCGCCAAGCCGAGCAGGAACGCTTGGGATCCAGCCGCTGCACCCAGTGCTACGCCTGCCTGCCCTGCCCAGAAGGGATCCACATTCCCGAAGTGCTGCGGTTGCGCAACTTGGCCATTGCCCACGAAATGACGGAGTTTGCCCAGTACCGCTACAACATGTTCGGCCAAGCTGGGCATTGGTTTCCGGGGTCACCTGCCGACCGCTGTACCGAATGCGGTGACTGCTTACCCCGCTGCCCAGAACATCTGCCTATCCCGGAGTTGCTGGCCGAAGCCCACCAGTTGCTGCATCGCTCTCCAATCCGGCGGCTCTGGGAATGACCATTCCCCCTATCCTGTTTGGCAGAGCTCAACTTCGTTTATGATCGGTTGCAGTTTGTCAAGAGACTCACAAGGCGAGGCATCAGGGTGAATAGTCAGAGCCAAGACCGCTTAGACCGAGTGGAGCAACTGCTGGCTTGGACGGCTGAACAGACTGCTGCCAACAGCCGAGAAATCCGGGAGCTCCGCCAATCCATCCAGGAGCTGCGTCAGTCCATCCAAGAAAGCCGCGCCCAGTCTGCC
>NZ_JANSIM010000004.1:0-11030 GCF_047502655.1 Synechococcus sp. R5-12
GCCAAAAGGCTTTTCAAGGACTCCGTCCCGCTGGCGCGATCAATGGCCCAGGTGTCTCACCCTAATCTGAAACGACTATAAATCAGGGATGCATAAGTCTATTCAGAAAGCTCCAGAAACGCTCCCATGCGGCGAAACTTTTGGTAGCGCTCCTCGCGCAATTCTCGCCCGCTCAGGCTAGAAAGTTCCTTGAGATGCCTGAGAAGAGCCTCTTTGAGGGTTTGAGCAGCTTCCAAGGGCGCGCGGTGGGCGCCGCCGACCGGCTCCGGCAGGATCTCGTCGATCACCTCCAGTTGCAGCAGGTCTTGGGCGGTAATGCGCAGGGCTGCCGCCGCTTGCGGAGCTTTTTTGGCGTCTTTCCAGAGAATAGCCGCGCAGCCTTCCGGCGAGATCACGGAGTAGACGGCGTGCTCAAACATCAAGATGCGGTTGCCAATGCCAATGGCCAATGCTCCTCCGGATCCCCCTTCGCCGATGACGGTGCAGATGATGGGGATCTCCAACCGAAACAGGGTCTGCAGGTTGGTGGCAATGGCCTCCCCCTGACCCTCCGCCTCGGCTTTAACCCCTGGGTAGGCTCCCGGCGTGTCGATAAAGGTCAAAAGAGGCAGGCCGAAGCGGTGGGCATGTTCCATCAGCCGCAGGGCTTTGCGGTAGCCGGCGGGATTGGGCATCCCAAAGTTGCGGTGGATGTTGTCTTTGGTGTCGCGACCCTTTTGGTGGCCTAGGATCATCACCGGCTGATCCCCCAGCTTGGCCAACCCGCCCACAATGGCTGGATCGTCCTGGCCGTGGCGATCCCCGTGCAGCTCAAACCAGTCGTCACAGATGGTCTGTACGTAATCCAGGGTGGTGGGGCGGCGGGGGTGACGGGCCACCTGGAGCCGTTCTACTGGCGTGAGCTGGCTGAAGATCTCGCGGCGCAGCTCTTCGGCTTTGGCTTCCAATTGGCGAATCTGCTCAGAAGCATCGATGTCGTTTTCTTCTGCCAAGGCCCGAATTTCTTGAATTCGTTGCTCCAGGGCGGCAACAGGCTGCTCAAACTCCAGCAGCAGGCGGTCGGTGGACTTGGTCATGACCGGTTGGCTAAACTTCTGGGGCGTGCTGTGACCGGCAAAGGCTGCACAGATTTGGGGATGGGACTTTGATCTTCTCACATGTAGATCCCGTAGGCTAGAGGGAGCAGCCCAAGAGGGATCCCTTGTCGACCTCTCTCCATTCTCCCCCTTCACCCCTTCCCCCCTGGCTGCGCTGGGGGGTGGTGGGATCCGTCGTCTTGGCTATCGGGGTGGGAGCCTTTTGGCACTACGGGCGGCCCGAGCGGCAAATCCGGGCCCACACCCAGAGATTGCTGCGGGCGGTGGAGCAGCGCAACTGGGATCAGGTGGAGATGTTGGTATCTGAGGCCTATAGCGATGGTTGGGGCCTGAACAAGCAGCGGGCGCTGGCCTACAGCCGCGAGATCTTCGGCCAATTTTTTCGCTTGCGCCTCCAACCCCAAGCGCTGCAGGTGCAGCTCGACCTAGGGGATCCCAGTCGCCAAGGACAGGCCACCCTCTGGTTTGTTATCGAGGGCTCCGGCGGCCCCTTAGCCAACCTAACGCGAGATCAGGTGAATGCGCTGGAGCAACCCTTCCAATTGAATTGGCAGCGACGGGGTGGGGAGCCCTTTCGCTGGGAGCTAACCCGCGTGGAGAATCCAGAGCTGCAACTGCCCCTTCTCCCTTCTCAAGAACAGGCAGGCCAGAGATGAGGGTCGAACACCAACAGGGGGAGCTGACCTTCAACTGGCGGGATCCACTGCACAATACCCCTTTGGCGGGCCTGAGCTGCATAGCGGCTGGGGAGAGGCTGCAACTGGGAGGATGTCAGGCGGCGCAGGCTGCCGAGTGAGGGCGTTTCCCAGGTATTGGCCAAGTCGGATGGGCCGGGCCTGCCCTAGGTCAGACTCCAGTGGACTGACCTCCCCACAGCTCTTGCAGATAAGCCTGGCAGCGGCGCAGCAGTTGCCGACTCTCTTCAAAACTGATCTGCTCCAAGGCTTCGGGGTAGGAGCACCAGCGGTAGGCGGCCACCTCCTCTGGTTGCACCTGTAGCTCAGGGGGAGGAAATTGGGGCGGCAGCAAGGCCACGTAGTAGGTAACGGTTTTGGCCACTCGGTTCCCCTCTGGATCCGTAAAGGTGTAGGCTTCCTGCAGCGTCAAAGGGTCAGACTGGCCGGGCAGGGTCAGAAGCTGGTAGTCGGTCAAGCCGGTTTCCTCTCGCAATTCTCGCTGCGCCGCCTCCAGGTCGCTTTCGGAGCTATCCTTGTGCCCTTTTGGGAAAGCCCAATGCCCCTTCTGGTGCTGGATGAGCAGATACAAATGAGAAGAGCCCAGTCTGGGAGCTTCCTGGGCGGGCGGGCGGGGCAGGATGGGGATCACCCCATAGGCAGCATCTATCAGCATTGGGGAGCTAATCTCCAAAGAGTTTGATGGCTGGCGGCTTAGGAGCGAAGACCTCGTTGGGATCCACCTGCGGGCGCTCTACCCCCTGCAGGGGCGAGAGGGGGCGACCGGTGTCGAATTGGAAGAGATAGATGGGCAACTGGCCATTCCCCAGAGGCAAAAGAGCTAAAGTATCGATTTGGGTCAGGGCGTTGCGGCTGGTGGGTCGGGTTAGGTTGAAAGCAACGATTCGGTCTTCCAAGGAATTGTCCGGGCTGGAGCGCCGGCCCAGGCCAATGCTGAACTGCTGGTTGCCCTGCTCATCCACTCCCAAGGCCCGCACATCTCCCAACTCCGCTTGAGGAGCGCTCCCCGGCAGGCCGGCTACCACCGGCGGCGCATCCACCGGCGGCTGCGAAGGCAAAAAGCGCAACTGCGTCCCTTCTGGCAAAATGCGGTAGTCCTGGTAGTCATGCTGGATGGACAGGGATCCCCTGAACACGCGGCGGTTCAGGCCCTCCAGGGTCCAAAAGCCATAGCCCAAATTGATGCGGGTGCTCTCCGGCAGCCAGTAGCGCTCCCCTCCCTCGGGAGCTGGCACCGCCGTAAACCCCATCAGGACATAGGCCTGCCCCCACACCCCCGACAAAAACAGCAACACCTGCCGCGGCAGCCCCGACTGCGGATCCAGCCACAGCTCCCGCAACTGGCCTTCCTGAATGGGCTCTAGGCGCAAGTGCTGGACAGGGGATCCAGCCAAATCCACCCGTTCTGAGGAGAGGACGCGGTAGCGGCTGGGATCCGCCTTCAAGTAAAAGCTCACCGAGGGCAAGAGGGCTTCCGGTCGGCTCACATACACCGAGTACAGCTGCAGCAGATCCGACTGGTTCACCACTTCCAATTGGCGCGAATCCAAGAGGCGGATGCGATCCCCTTCGGCTACCCAAGCCTGCCAACTGCCGTCGCGGCGGTAGAGCACATCCAACGTGGCTGTGAAGGTTTGGGATCCCTCTACCCGCACCTGCTGGCGATATTGCAAGTTGGGCAAAGGGGGCAATTGCTCTAGAGCGGCGTTGTAGCGCTCCAGCCAAGCTTGGGGATCCTGCTTAGGGCTGGCAAGAGAAGAGGGAGCCGATTGGGCCACGGCTGGATCCCCTGACGGCAGACCGACCAGTCCCGTTACCAGGAACACCACCCCGCCGAGATAGCCCCAGCCTCGAAGGGATCCCTGCCGCTTCCTAAATTGGGAGGGTTCAGGGAACATCAGCTCACCTCGCAACCCTGCTCTTGCTGCCCTTCTTGTCGCTGCTTGTGCCCGGATCAGAGCGCTTCCCACACCTGAGAGAAAGCGTTCGGAAGGGATCCCTACTCTCTGCCCGCCGATTGAGTACGCCTATTCAATGGAAATGGATTGGGGGCCGTCGGAGCGACCGGAAGGCGGGGGCTCCTCCACCCTCAGCCCCTGGGACTCCAGCCAACTGCGCAGCGGATCTTGCTTCACATCCAAACGCAGCAGGCCGCTGAGAAAACCGCCACAGAACGGAACAGGATTGCTTAGAAAGGTCTTCCAGACCTCATTCATCTCCACCATAGCCGCAACACCAACCACCCCCCCAATCCTAGCAAGGCCGGCAGGTGGGGATCCCCTCCCTTGGCTAGACGGCAATCAACTTCTCTCGGTTTATGTTCTGCAGCACACTAAAAATGCTGTTGCCAATGCGCTGGAACTCTTTACTGCTTTTGTCGGCAAAGTGCAATACCCAAGGAAGCCTACAGGCTTGAAAACCACTGGCGGGATGAAGCTGGGAGAGATGGTAAGTTTGTATAGCCAGAACTTCCAAAGGAGTGTTGCCGTGTTCATGGACAACTCGCAGCGGTCTTGCGCTGCCAATTGGCACCGAGGACTTCTTAATGGGCTGGCTTGTTACGAGCATAAATGACCTTCGTTCATGGTCAAAAATGACAGTGCCCATTGCAGCGTCTCTATAGCTTCCTTTTTCCTCTCTTCCCATTCTGACTGTGCCACTTTTGCGCACTCCAACAATATCCACAGCAATCTTTTCTTTTCTTAGTTCCTCAATTGTTTTATCAAATTCGCCTCTTTGAACTAAGCCATCCCTCATCAAAAGAACCTTTCTAGGGTATCGATGAAATTTGTTGTAGAATCTATTGACGAGCTTGGACACGGTTTGATAAATTGCCTCGCCGGAAAAAGTTTCTCCTCTTTGTATATCGGGCAACTCCCAGCCTAAGCTTTGACCATTGGCCAGTACCGCGAAGGCAGAGGTTCCGTAGTAAAGCTCTCGATTCGTCCCCACATCAAAACCAATGGTAAGCTCGGAGCACTCAGGATGATCGAGGGGTTCAAGCAACACGGGTTGCCACGCAGCTTTACACAGAAGTCCTAGTACGACATTTAGAGCTTTGTAGGGGTCAGCTCCAGGAATCATAAACTGAGTTGCTATTCCTGCTCGAAGTGCTTGCAAGCGGATCTTTTGCTTGTGCTCATTAGGCGACAAGGGCATGACAACCAGAACGGTTTTGATCCCTTTGTCGGCCCAGCTTTGCCAAAACCTCTGTTGAGCAAGGTCGCCTTCAGGCAAATCTTGACGGGTTGCGTAAAAGTCTATTTCAACTCTTGCTCCGCTCTTTTTAGCTACTTCAAGTAGGCACTTGCGAACCTCAGTAGGATACTCACGTTTATTATCGTCAAGATTTAGAAGTCCAAACTTTGTCTCGCCAACTCTTGCACATCCTTGGTACCTAACTCTCGCGAGGTTTTGGACTTGTCTATGACCAAACCCCAATAGCCTTGGCCTTGGCATAATGTATCCTTCTGCTTTTAGGGGATCAGCCTGAAAGTCAGAAATATTGTAGACATTTTCTATAATAGTTTTTGCGGTCTCTTTAGACTCTTTCAATCTCTCTTCTAAACTTTTTCTGATGTGCTCGCTAACCAAGGAGCTAACTTTTTTGCCAGTCCATCTTTGATCTTCTATACTTGCTAGCATCTCCAAAGTTAAAACAGGCGACAGTCTCCGCGATAGATGAAGGATAGGCTCTGCCTTTTGTCTGAAATTGCGTTCTCTGGAGACCACTTGAACCACCAGAGAGCCATCAACTTCTTCTGGAGTTGCTCCGTACTTCTGTACATGATAATCCGCTAAGCTAGTGTTTAGCTCCGCTAACCATACTTCCCTTGGCGACTGATTGGAAATAATGCCTCGATACTCCCAAGTTGGGTATTTATTATTTTTTGTCCTGTATGTGTTTCGTACAATTTCAATTGAGACATCTGGGTAATTTTCCAGCCACTCATGCAGCGTCCATGGGCTGTAGAAATGGTATCGGATGTCGATCTCTAGATAGAGCTTCTTATCTTGTCTAATAACAACGTCTAGCTCTCTTCCTCTGTGAACCTCCCACCCATCTCCGCAAAGTGGTTTTACTCCTTCCGAGTCCTTAATCCGTTCTACTCCTTCCAGACCCGTAACCCACCAGATCAATCCTCCTCCTGTTGATCGCTCAATCTCTGTTCTTTTGTACTTAGATCTTAGACTCCAATCTAGTTTCTTGCGCTCGAAAGTTTCTAGAGCCTGTCTCTCTGTAGGGTCTGTACAATCTAGAGCCTTAGAACCAAGCTCTTCCAACTCCCATTCCTCTGTTTTGAGTTTACTGGCCGGAACTTTTTCTCGGGTTATGATGCGATTTCCCAGACGAACAGCCATTACACCTAGCTGATTACAAATCTTGGAGAGAGCCCTCTGCTCCTCTCCTAGATCTGGAAGAGGGTTTGGCCTGCAACTATACTCATAGAAGGTGAGCTCTTCTTGAGTTAGCTCCTTGACGAAGAAGCGATTAAGAGTAACCTCAACTTTCTTCTGGAGTAAATTCATTGGCAGACTCTAGTTTCAAGTTTCTCTCTAGGATCTCTAGGATAAGCTCTAATTCTCCTGCTCTTCACGAGGGATCTCCAAACAACCCTGGCGGAGCCAAATCTTCGCTGATCGCCTCTGCCTGAAACCGACCGCTCATGCCCACCACCTGCCACTCAGCACTGCGATCCCCCTGGCGGAAGCGCAGCCGTCGGGCTCGCAACGGCACCACTTCTACGACTTCTACCGGAAAGTGTTGGTATTCGCCCAAATAGTCTCGGTAATCCGGGGGCAAGTCAGCGCTGCTGTTGATTTGAATCCAAAACACCCGTCCTGCTTCGTTGCCATAGGCGCGGATTTGTTCCTGGCCGCGGTATTGCTCCACCCCGCGCAGCCGCTGTCGTCCCACCTGCACAGACTCAGCCCACTCCGGCAAGGGATCCCCCAAGCTGATCGACCAAGCCGGCCCGCTCAGCCCTAGCCAACAGAGCAGCAGTAGCCCCCAAACCCAAGGCCATCTGTGCGGCGTGCTGTTCCCGGTTTTCAAGGCTCGGCCGAACATGGCAAGTTCTTCTCCGCAAGTGATCCCAATGCTTTTGGATGTTGAAAACAACTTCGTCTCAACGTAGGCGAAAGCCGATCCGACCGCCTTCAATATCAAAGGCAACGTCGGCGTTGAAAAACAGCGGCATGCCCAACAGTTGCACTCCTTGGTTGCCGTTAACAAAAATCCGATCCCGGCTGGGCGTAATGGGAAAGCCAACCCGAATGCGGTAGTCAAAAGCCCCCTCCAGCACAGCTCGCCATTCAGCGCCGGGGGGCAAGGTCGAGGTGGAGAAAGGAGCTGCCCCCAACAGCCTGACATTGAGAAAAATGTCGGAAGAACCACTGTCAAAAACGGTGGGGCTGAGGGCATTTTGAATGGAAGTGTTGCTAATGCTGTAGGCCACTTGCAAAGCCTCATCCCGCCAGATGGGTGTGCCATCGGGAAAGCTTCCCACCTGGGGAAACTGCCGGAAATTGAAGCCGGCGGTGTTGGCCGCCGTTAGGCCAACCGTGAACAGGCCCTGGGTGGAGTTGAAGCCCCCCGTTTGAATAATGTACCCAGAGCGGAAATTGCCCGGAAGACGGGTGAGCGGACTAAACAGCTCGCGGTTGGGGCTGCGCTCATCCAAGGATGTGCCTAGGATCCCGGCGAAGGGCCGCCCTTCTCCAAACAAGTTCTCTGAACAACTGGCCACCAGGGCGTCCACACAGGTGATCCGGTCGATCAACTGAATCGTTACCGGCTCCCGACTGGGGATCCCTCCTATGCTGAAGGGGGCGCGGGCCAACACGCCGATAAATTGCGTGCCATCTCCAAACGTCACGGTGGAAGGGATCCCCGTCCGCTCCAGGCCAAAGCGACCTGCTGCTGTCGCTATGATGCGCAAACCTGCCGAGCCGGTATCCAGTAACACCTCAGCTCCGCTCCCGGCCACCCCCACTGTCAGGCCCAGGAGCTTGAAGCGGCTGTTGCCCAGGGTACGCACCGGCATGGGAATCGACTCGGTTCCCGGTTGAGGTGGGAGAGGGATCAACGCAGGGGGGGAAGCTGCAGATTCCCCCTGGCCAGAACAGCCGGCACCGAGCAGCAGCAAGGTCAAGATCCCAACCAGGGCGATCACCATTCCCCAAGGGCTGTGCCAAGCCCACCCAGACCGTGGCTCATCCTTTGGGCCCGACCTCGCCTGCATTGAATACCCACACTGAATTAAAAGGAGCCTAGCCCGGTTGCAACCGGTAAACAGCACGCTCAAACCTGGGGGATTTGGATCCCGGCCAAGGACAGTGTACACAAAGCTGGCTGAGGGAGAGTGCGCAATAGCGCTGTCAACTGTGGAGTTGTGGGGCTGGATGGGCTGCAGCCTACAGCATTAGCTCCGCCTGCCAATCGACCACTTTTTGGAAGCGAAAAGCGCCTGCCAGGGCTCCCCAAACCTGCTGGTGGGTGATGGGATCCATCCCTCGGTCATGGCTGCAAAACTCGCTCTCGCTCAGGTGCAAGGTGGTCTGCAGATAAGTGGCTTGGCCGTTGCGCACCACGCAACACCGGCACCCCGGCTCCGTCGCGCCGATGAAGAGGGATCCCTGCCTCTTCACATGCACATCACACCCCTCTAGATAGGCTAGGTCGGCAGCCTGCAGTTGACTCAGTTGGTCTGCCCTTTCCCGAGCACAGCCCCGCCACCGCTGCGGCTCCAGAGGGCGGTAGTTGCGAATCACGATCCCAGCGCTTGCCTGAGTCAATTCCACCACCGCCTGCCGATAGGGATCTTCCAAATGGCCACTGTAGGCTTGCTCCACATAAAAGCCGATCCCGCCCAAAACTTGGGCCGGCAAGGGGCGGTAGGCCACTCGGATTTGGGCAAAAAACGGTGGATTCTCCCAGGCTTGCTCTTGGTTGCTGAAGTCTCCTGCCAACCAGCGCGCCATCTGCAGCAGCTCCGGGGAAGGAGTGCGATCCGACTCAATAGACATAAGCGGGCATCGAGAATTCTGTAAAGGTATGTACCGAAAATCTCCGGAGAGCAAGGGGAACCTTCTCAGATTTTGCCCCAACCTCAGGCCCGACCGAGGATTGCAGCAAGTGTTAAATTATGTATCCTTTATGAGAATGTTCGCTCTGATACTGAAAATGGATCCCTTGCAAGCTGCAAAGCCGCGATCGGGGCTGACATCTTTGTTCATGTTGTAAAGCTAGGCAAAGAAACATTCTCTTTTGTAAAAAACTACTCCCGCGAAGGACAGGGAGAACAGCCTGGGATCCGAGATGGGAAGCAGGTTGGAAACCGATCTAAGACCTTTTGCGCGAGGTAAAGCCGATTTACATTTTTTGATTTCATCGCTTCTTGCCTTCGCGGTAGAAAAAGACTGGAAACAAGGCGAGCCAGCTTCTCCTCGTCTGCCCAGTTGAGGTTGCCAGCAGCGGCTGAGGCTTCTTGTCCAAGTCCGATCCCGTAGATGGTGGCCTGGCTCTGGGGGCGAGCTTCGCTTGCTCATCTTGGTTCTATCGGCTTCGATCCCGTCGGCGGTTCTGTGAGTTAAACAGCACCTCTCGGCACTGGGGATCCAAGCGGTGTTGCATTCCTGGCCGGCAGGTGCTCTCTTGTCCGCTGCAGGGAATGTGGATTCATAACCTCTTTTACTTTCGCTAGGGAGATTCAAAACCATGAACGATGTATTTGGCAAAGTTGTTGCCCAAGCTGACTCCAAAGGCGCTTTTTTGGGAGAGAACGAGTTTGCCGCTCTCCAGCAGGTAATTGCCGAGGGGAACAAGCGTTTGGACGCTGTGAACCGCCTCACCAGCAATGCCTCCAAGATCGTGACCGATGCCATCCGTCAGTTGTTTGCCGAGGAGCCCAATTTGAACGCTCCCGGTGGCCCTGCCTACCCCAGTCGTAACGTAGCCGCCTGTATGCGGGACATGGACATTATTCTCCGCTACATCACCTACGCAGTGGCAGCCGGAGATGCCAGTGTGCTGAACGAGCGCTGCCTGAACGGCCTGCGGGAAACCTATCAAGCCTTGGGCACCCCCGGCAGCTCAGTGGCCAACGGTATCCAAAAGATGAAAAAGGCTGCGGTGGCGGTGGTAAACGACCCCAACGGCATCACCCGGGGTGACTGCAGCGCTCTGATTGCCGAAATCGAATCCTACTTCGATCGCGCTGCTGCCGCTGTGGTTTGATCCCTTGTGGACTGAAGTTTCTGTTGTGTCCGGATCCAGTTGTGAAGACCTCTCTGGGATCTAAGACAACTCGGGTTGGCAGGGGATCCCTGGAAAAGTAACCTGTTTTGCAGCGATTTTGCAGTTGAGACTTTGAATCTTTTGCTTTGTTTTTTGCATTGAGCTTGAGTTAAGTAAAGGAGCGTTTTGAATCATGCAAACCCCAATTGTTGACGCCATCGCCACTGCCGACAGCCAAGGGCGCTACCTGAGCAACAGCGAATTGCAGGCCATCAATGGCCGTTTTCAGCGGGCTGCCGCCAGCATGGAAGCCGCCCGAGTTCTGAGCAGCCGTGCCGACGAGCTGGTGCGCGGTGCCACCGAAGCGGTTTACGCCAAGTTCCCCTACACCACCCAACCCGGTGGGCAGTGCCACACCCAAGCCGGCAAAGACAAGTGCGCCCGCGACGTGCGCCACTACCTGCGCTACATCACCTACTGCTTGGTAGCCGGTGGCACCGGTCCTCTGGACGAGTATCAGTTGGCCGGGATCCGCGAAATCAACGCCGCTTTTGAGCTCTCCCCCAGTTGGTTCATCGAAGCCCTGCGCTACATCAAAGCCAACCACGGCCTGACCGGGCAAGCGGCCACCGAAGCCAACACCTACATCGACTACGCCATCAACGCGCTCAGCTAAACCCTTGGCTTGGGATCCCTCTAAAAGGGTGACGCCGGCTAGCCAGTTGGCTCATCCCATAAACCAGGGGGGATGGCGAGGAAAGGTTGTTGAGGGCAACGGTGGTGAGCCTGCTACGTTGCGGAGAGATACGTTTGACCACGTGGGTTTGCGGATCAGTCTCCCCAATAGGAAGGCGCCACTGTTGCTCTTCTGCAGCTTGGGGCTGCCGATTTTTGATTTCTAATTTTAGTTTTCGATTTCTACAGTCGTTTCAGGCTAGGGTGAGACGCCTGGGCTATTGATCGCGCCAGCGGGACGGAGTCCTTGAAAAGCCTTTTGGC
>NZ_JANSIM010000052.1:0-1994 GCF_047502655.1 Synechococcus sp. R5-12
CCCGCTCCGTACCGCTTAGCGGTCGGAGCCGGGTAGTTTACGCTCTCACTTGCGCCTTGCTCCAAGAAAACCCCTGGCCTGAAGTGCCATCAACTGGTCAACCCAAAAACCGAGGGAACTGTCGGATGAGCGGATTTGAGCTGCCTTTGACGGTGGAAGTGTTGCGTTGGTTAGCGGGCGGTCAGTTGGCGGAGCGCCTGGAGCGGGCCGTGCGCCTGTGGGTACTGCTCCACTGCCTCTATGGCGAAAACCGCTGGCCAGACCTGCCGGAAACCTTTGGCTACACCCACATCCGGGATCGCTTGCTCTCACCACGGCACCCCAAGCAGGATCTGGCACAAGGGATCCCTTCACCCTGTCCTGATGTTGACTGCATTTGCTGGAAACCCTTGAGGTTTTGGCTGAAGGATCCCAACCCATTGGCCGCCTTAAAAGCAGAAGTTCCGGATCTGGAAGCGCTGCTATCTGCTCAACCCTTTCACAAGACCCATCGCACACTGCGCAAAGAGCTGGATTACCTGGCTGCCCGGGGTTGGCTGCAACAAATTCAGGCCAACTCTAGGCGGAGAGATAATTTTCGCTGCCGTGCGCCGGGGGATCGTCCCCAACTGCCCGTATCTTCATCGGCTTTGACCTTATCGGGCCATCAACTGGAACAGATCTATCACATCCTCAGCGATGTGGCCTTTGTACATCCAGATGTGCAGGTTTTGCTGGATGAAATCTGGGCCAACCAAAGGACTCCGTCCCGCTGGCGCGATCAGCACTCCCAGCGGCGGCTGTTTGTCTGGTTTGAGTACATCCTCTCAGACGAACAGCAAGAACGGGTGGATGAATATCAAAGCCAGCTAGAAGCCCTTTGGGCCAACCCAGAAGCAGGGGTGATCGGTTTTGACTACGCCACCCGCCAACATGGGATCCGACACGTTCTCACTTACCCAGTCTGTTTGTTCTATGCCCGCCGCGCCAAGTATTTGGCAGCCTTTGGCCAGCTTCCCACCCCCGAAGGATCCCTGGGCTGGCACAATTTCCGCTTAGATCGGATCCAGTCTGAGCGCTTGGCGGTGATTCCCTGGGACGCTCCTTCCATTCCGCCAGAGCTGGCAACCCGCAAACGGCAAAAGAAGCTGCCCAGCCCAGAGGAAGTCCAGGTGGCATGGGAAGAGGCCTGGGGATCCGATTTTTACCTGCCCAAGGCTTTGTTGATCCTTCGATTTTCCCCGGAGTTTGCCCGTCGCTATGTGGAAAGCACAGTGCGACATCCCACCTTCCAGCCCATTGCCTACGAGCGGATCCCGGCTTTGGTGCAACGGGCAGTGGCGGATGCGCGGGAGCGCGAACAGATTTTGAACATTGTCCGGCAAAGACCAGCCAGCGACCGGTACTTCCGCGCCTGGGTACGGGTGGGAGATACCAATTTCACCATGCGCCTGCGGGATTGGCGGCCCAACGGCGAGGTGATCGCTCCCCCGGCCTACCGGGAACAGATGGCTCGAGAAGCTCAGGCAGAGCTGCAGTTTTATCGCCCCGACCTGAAGCTTTCTTGACCTTCCTGCCCATGACCACCCTCTACCTAACCGAGCCGGGGACTGTGGTTCACTGCCAAAACCAAACCCTGCTCATTCGCCGCCGTGGTCAAGAGCAGCTTTGCCGCCTTGCGGAGGTGGAGCTGGTGGTGGTGTTGCCCGGGATCCAATTGACCAGCGCAGCTTTGGCCCAACTGCTGGATCGAGGCATCGAAACCATTTTTTTGCGTGCGGATGGCGGTTTTCGCGGTCGCCTGCAGGGATCCTTCTCCACCAACTCTGAGATCCGTCTGGCCCAGTATCAGCGGGCCTACTCCCCCTGGGGGCTGAGGTGGGCCAAGGTGATTGTGCGCGGCAAGATTCGCAACCAACGGGCAATTCTACAACTGCACAACCGGGCTACCCGCGGCCAAATTGCCCCCTTACAGGAGCATGACTCTAGTCAATAATAAGCTCAACTATACTGAA
>NZ_JANSIM010000287.1:0-2248 GCF_047502655.1 Synechococcus sp. R5-12
AGGACTCCGTCCTGCTGACGGGAAGGGTGGCCCGCGCTCTGTCCGTAGGACGAGCGCCGGGAGGATGTCACGGTGCATGAAGGGTGGGATCCTCTGCACAAGCGTTCGTGAGGTTGGGTTCATGTCTTCCGTGCTGTGGCAAGCGATTGGGTATGCCTGTGGGATCTCGCTGGGGCTCCTAGGCTTGGTTGCCCTGGTCAACGTTCTTGTGGGGTGGCTGGATCGGCAGACCTCAGAGACTCCGGAGGAGCCGACCGAGTCGCCAGAACCCTGCAGCACAACGGAGGGATCCCCGTCGGCATGAGTGACAGGGTTCGCGTTCACGTCTGGGTACGGGGGCGGGTTCAGGGGGTGGGGTTTCGCGCCCACACCGAAGCCATGGCCCGCAATGCCGGTGTTGGCGGCTGGGTGCGCAACTTGCGGGATGGTCGCGTCGAGGCCGTTTTTGAAGGATCCCCTGCTGCGGTGGAGGCCATGCTGCGCTGGTGCCAACAGGGCAGCCCCGGTTCGGTTGTGGAGGCCATTGAGCAACGTTCCGAGCCGCCGGAAGGTCTACCCACTTTTGAGATTCGCCCTACCGTTTGAAGGAGTTTGGCTGTTCCAAGGATTTCTTTGACCTGCAGCACTTCAGCTTCGTCCGCTGGTTCTGAGCTGCCGTCCTCAGAAACTGCCCATGAGCTGGGATCCCTGCAAGGTCACACTAGAATGGTTACACCGCAAGTTTTTCCCATCCCATGACTGTTGCTGCCCCCGCCAAAGTGCAATACGAAGCTGTGATTGGGCTGGAAGTTCACTGCCAGCTCAGCACTCGCTCCAAGATCTTTTCCAGCAGCGCGACAGCCTTTGGCGCTCCCCCCAACACCCAGATTGACCCCATCTGCATGGGCCTGCCCGGCACCCTGCCGGTGCTCAACGAAAAGGTGCTGGAGTACGCGGTCAAAGCGGGTTTGGCCTTGAATTGCACCATTGCCCCCTACAGCAAGTTCGACCGCAAGCAGTACTTTTACCCCGACTTGCCCAAAAACTACCAAATCTCCCAATACGACCTGCCAATTGCCACCCACGGCTGGATTGAGATCCAGCTCAGCGACGGTCGTACCAAGCGCATCGGCATCACCCGTCTGCACATGGAAGAAGATGCGGGCAAGCTGGTCCACGCTGGCAGTGACCGCCTATCGGGATCCAGCTACTCTTTGGTGGATTTCAACCGGGCGGGGGTTCCCCTCATCGAGATCGTCAGCGAGCCGGACATCCGCAGCGGGGAAGAGGCAGCCGAGTATGTGCAAGAGCTGCGCCGCATCCTGCGCTATGCCGGGCTGTGCGATGGCAACCTGCAGGAGGGATCCCTGCGCTGTGATGTGAACATCTCGGTGCGTCCGCTGGGATCCCAGACCTTTGGCACGAAGGTGGAAATTAAAAACATGAACTCCTTCAACGCCATCCAACGGGCCATCGAGTACGAATTCAACCGCCAGGTCAAGGTTGTGGAGGCGGGCGAGCGGATCGTGCAAGAGACCCGCCTTTGGGAAGAAAACAGCCAGCGCACCATCAGCATGCGCAAGAAAGAGGGATCCAGCGACTATCGCTATTTCCCCGAGCCCGATCTGCCGCCCATTCGCGTTACCGAAGAGCAAAAGGCCCGCTGGAGGGCAGAGCTGCCGGAATTGCCCGGTGTGAAGCGGCGACGTTACCAGGAGGTGTACGGTCTCTCGGTGTACGATGCCCGCTACCTCAGCGACGAGCGCAACACCGCCGAATACTTTGAAGCCGTGATCGCCGCCGGTGCCGACCCGAAAGCAGCCGCCAACTGGATGATGAGCGACATTGCCAGCTACCTCAACACCCACAAGCTGGACTACCCCGACATTGCCCTGAAGCCGGAAACCCTGGCCGAGCTGATCGGCCTCATCGAGCGGGGCACCATCTCCAGCAAAATCGCCAAGGAGATCCTGCCGGAACTGCTGGAAAAAGGCGGGTCGGCCCGCGCCCTGGTGGAAGCTAAGGGCATGACCCAAATCTCGGATAGCGCTCTGCTGGGGCAGATGATCGCCGAGGTGCTGGCAGAAAACCCCGAGCAACTTCAGCAGTATCGGGGGGGCAAAACCAAGCTCTTCGGCTACTTTGTCGGGCAATTGATGAAAAAAACTCAGGGACGGGCAGATCCAAAGCTGGCCAACGACCTGCTCAAGCAACACCTCGACGGCTAGCTGATACATTTACGCTGAACACTGCTGAACATCACTGTTCA
>NZ_JANSIM010000053.1:0-26382 GCF_047502655.1 Synechococcus sp. R5-12
AGGACTTGGGTCATGGTTCTATTGTGACTTCCGCATTCCTCCCGGCACTGACCCTACGGGTGCAGTGCGGGGCTCCTGCGATTTCTAGCTGAACCGAGGCTCACGGTATAGTGGTTCAGGCGAATCCGATGAGTGCAGAGGGATCCCCGCCCATCCTCAACTCAGTCCGGTTGGGTTTAACCCTCGCCAAGGTGTCTGTTGTGGAGAGGAGATGAATGCTGAAGCCAAGGCATGCCTGCCGGCCCCTGCTGCCGACTTGTGGGAGCTCGGATTCCCCTATCGAAAAAGGATGCTCTGTTGTAGCTTATACAGCCTTGGCCATTTTAGCGCTTGGCTTGGTCGGTTGCGGCGAGGGAACAACTCCTCTGGGCCCCCTGGAAAATGTCTTCCTGCGGGCGGATGATTTTGAAATCACAGGAGGATCCCCGGCAGCGGGCGCAGTGGGGCCCTACCTACAGTTCAACATGCGGCGGCAACGGGATAACCAAATCCTAAATCGCCCCCTCAATGTCTATGTGGACAATGCCGGGCTGGCAGAGAGGCGGAATCCCCCTCTGGATAACCAAAACCGCCCCATCCTCTTACAGCGCTCGGTGGCCTTTTTGGGCAATGGCCTGGATTTGAACAGAGATGGCCAGCCGGATCTGCCCCCCAAAGAACCCCCCAGCTTCACCAGTGGCCCGCTGCTGCCCTACGCCCCGCCCAATCAGTGGCAAAGTCGGGCTGCCCTTGCCTATGTCCCCGGACAGACCAATATCCCCGGACGGGGCCCCAGCGACCGCTTTGGCATCTATTTTTCTTCCATCCTGCCCTACACCGGGCAGCTTCGCTTCCGCGCCCGCGACGAGCTGGGCAATGCCTTTGCCCGCACCTTTGAGGTCACCTACCCGCCGGCAGCCAGCCGTGCCACGGTCACCGTCACCTTGGCCAACCTCACCGCCACTGCCCAAGAGCCGGTTCTCATTGCCATTTGTAACCAGTTGGGAGCTGCTGCCGTGGTGGGCCTGCGGAGTGGCACGTTCACCGAGCTGGTGGATCTCCTGCCGGCCCCAGAGCTGCCGGTGGATCCCAT
Organism: Synechococcus sp. R5-12; assembly: GCF_047502655.1. Lineage (NCBI taxonomy): Bacteria > Bacillati > Cyanobacteriota > Cyanophyceae > Synechococcales > Synechococcaceae > Synechococcus > Synechococcus sp. R5-12. The sequence goes on from NZ_JANSIM010000053.1 coordinate 1,073, forward strand.
CTTGAGCGAGCCCATCCGCTATGTGGCCGAGGCTTATCAATTGAACCGCGATCGAGCCGTCATCCGCGTTTCCCAGAATCCCACGGATCCCAGCCGCATGAGCGTTCCTCTACTGGGATTTGAAGGGACAACCGGTCGGGCAGATCTGACGCTGGTGAACTCTGTAGGGGATCGGCTTACCTGCTTCAACGATCGGCTTTCGGATCTGCGGGATACGTTTTCTGGCTTTTTCAGATAGTCAATTCAAATAGCAATGAGACACTGGCCAGTAGAATAGTCCGACTCGCAAAAGCAGGCCTTGTCACTTCATCAACAGAAGTTCCTCCATCTGCATGCATCCTTGCCCTCTTGAAAGCACTGCGGTTGCTTCAAACTAGATTGAGACGCTCCCCAAGCGTTCCGCGCTGCTTTTACCGACTCCCATACCCTTCCCTTCCGCTGTATGACCGGCTTTGTACGTCTGTGGGTCTGCTCCCTTCCTGGACATGCCCTACGACTCTCTCTCAGGTCAAGGCTTCTTTCTGAGGTCTACTGGCATGCCATCCTACCTGTAACGTCATCTCATCCTCAACTGAATTGACCATAGATCTGGAATCGTTTTACTGGTGTGCGAAGCAACTATACTTGCAATGTCGTGAAAGCGGCTCAACCGACAAAACCTCAGGGCAGATGCTGCAAGGCCAGCGCCAACTGTTCGTACTCTGCCAAACGGTTGTAGACCTGGGCCGAGATGCGTACCCAAAGCTGCCCGGCGAAGGGGATGATCGGAACCTCAATGCGGTACTTGTACCAGAGGTAATCGTGAAGCCGACGGGCGCGCTCCTCAAGAGGAAGCTCAGGGATCCACTGCTGCCAAAATGGCGGCAAGGGTAGGGTGGCCATAAAGCCCAACATCTTTTCGGGGGCGGGCGGGATCCCCTCAAGAGCCTCCAAGAGCAACTGCCGCGCCTGCAGCAGCAGAGTGTGGTTGTGCTGACGGATGTTGTCCAGTCCCACCCCTTGGATAAACGCCAGGGCTGCTGAAATGGCCAACCAAGCGCTGGGATCCCGTGTGCCCACCCAGTCGAACTCCGCTGTGAACCCTTGCCCATAGCCGTGGGAGATCACCGTAGGATGAGTTTGGGCCTGTCGATAGGGGGCCACCCACAAAAAGGCACAGCCTTTCGGGGCAAACAGCCACTTGTGGGCATTGCCGGTGTACCAATCGGCTCCTAGCTTTTCCAACTCCAAGGGGAGAACTCCGGGGGCATGGGCGCCATCCACCAAAACCGGGATCCCGCGCTCCCGACAGAGGCCGATCAGCTCAGGCAGGGGGTAGATCAGAGCCGTAGGCGAGGTGAGGTGATCCAACACCGCCAGGCGAGTTTGGGGAGTGAGGATGGCCTCGAAGGCGGCGATAACCTGCTCCGGCCCTGCAATGGGAAAAGGGATCTGCGCCTCAACCGGGATGGCTCCCCACTGGGCATAGACATACTGTAGCGCCTGACGAACAGCCCCGTAGCCGTGGTTGGTGCAGGCGATCTGATCCCCTGGCCGGAACCGCAGCGAGCGCAAAACGGCATTGACCCCGCTGGTGGCATTTTCCACAAACACCAAATTTTCGGGTTCGGCCCCGACAAAATGGGCCAGTTCTGCTGCCGCCGCCCGCAAGGCTCGAGGAAGTTCCTCTCCCATAAACTGCACCGGCTGAGCCTCAAGGCGTTCCCGCCATACACTCTGGGCCTGCAACACCTTTTTCGGGGTCGCGCCATAGGAGCCGTGATTCAAAAAAACGGCTTGCGGATCCAGTCCCCACAAGGAGCGTTCGCAAAGCGGTGCATCGGCGCTGAGGGCAGAGCTAAAGCGAGGAGAAGTGGATCCCAGGTTGGAGAAGAAAGGCATGGTTCACTCCCTCTGTCCCTGGACGATGCAGGAAAAAGATGGGGGAATTGCTGCGATCTGTGTGAGGGGTTTGCTCAGAAATCCGAAGATATCAACACCTATCAACACCGCTGATGTGGAGACCAATGGCATCTCGACTGAATGTCAGAACCTAAGGCTCTTTGAGACGGATTCTCTTAGGTTGATCTATTGGCCGTCACCCAATTCTGGGCCGAGATCCGAGATAGGGGCAATTTTGCTGAGCTTGATTTTAGGGTTGCTGGCAGCAAATTGCTGTAAAGTCCACTCGTTCTTAAACAGAAGAACGGGCCTGTCTTGAATATCTTTGACAATGAGGGTGTTAAACAAGCTGGGGATGTTCTCCAGCGCCTTCCAGCCATTCTCGACCCAGCGGGCCAGGGTGTAGGGCAACATCTCCAGTCGGGTTTCGACGTTGTATTCACTTTCAAGGCGATACTGCAAAACCTCAAACTGCAACTGGCCCACCGCTGCCACAATCGGATCCCGTTTGGAATCGTCGATAGAGTACATGATTTGTACAGCCCCTTCTTCCCGCAGTTCCGCTACCCCTTTCTGGAACTGCTTAAACTTGGAAGGATTGGGATTCTTCAAGTAGGCAAACAGCTCAGGAGAAAAGCTAGGGATCCCGGCGTAGCGCAGCTTCGGGCCGGTGTAGATGGTATCCCCAATGGTGAAGATGCCGGGATTATTCAGGCCGATCACATCCCCAGGGTAAGCTTCATCGATGGAGATGCGCTCTTGAGCAAACAACTTCTGGGGATAAGATAGGCGAATGGGACGATTGAGGCGGGCATGGTTGACCACCATATCCTTCTCAAACTTGCCGGAACAGATGCGCACAAAAGCAACGCGATCCCGATGGCGGGGATCCATGTTGGCCTGCAGTTTAAAGACGAAGCCCGTAAACTCAGGATGTTCGGGCGGGATTAGCCCAGCAGTGCTCTCGTGAGGCATTGGCGGTAAGGAATACTCCAAAAATGCATTGAGGAAAAGCTCCACCCCAAAATTGGTCATGGCACTGCCGAAAAAGACCGGGGTTTGTTTGCCAGAATGCACCTGTTTTAGATCCAAGGTGGGCATGAGACCATCCAGCAGTTCCAGCTCTTCCTTGAATTGGTAATACAAGTCCTTGTCGATCAACTCCTCAATTTGTGGATCCCCAAGTTTAATAACGGTATCTTGAACTCTTAGCCGCCCCCCAGATACCCGCTCAAAGAAATGAAACTCCTGAGTCCGACGGTCAAATAGGGCAGTAAACCGCTCGCCTGAGCCAATTGGCCAGTTGACAGGATAGGGCTTGAGGCCCAGTTCCGTCTCAATTTCATCCATCAGCTCCAAGGGATCCCGGCTTGGGCGATCCATCTTGTTGATAAAGGTAAAAATCGGTAGTCCCCGCATCTGACACACTTCAAACAGCTTGCGGGTCTGGGTTTCCAACCCTTTGCCGGCATCTTCCAGCATCACGGCATTGTCAGCCGCTGCCAGGGTGCGATAGGTGTCTTCGCTGAAGTCCTGGTGGCCGGGAGTATCCAGCAGATTGAGACGAATGTTGCGGTAATCAAATTGCAGGACGGTAGAGGTGATGGAAATACCCCGCTGCTTTTCCAGTTCCATCCAGTCGGAAGTGGCCCGCTTTTGCGCCCGACGGGCCTTCACAGCTCCCGCTTCTTGAATGGCCCCCCCGTACAACAGCAGCTTTTCGGTGAGGGTGGTCTTCCCGGCATCGGGGTGGGAAATGATGGCAAAGGTACGCCGTTGCTCTACAGCTTTGGTCAAATCAAGATCTTTCATCAACTGTTGCCGCTCCACTACAACCTGGTCGTTTTAAAGAAGATGACGTTGCAATGCTGTCCCCTAAACGATGGGAGAAATAGGGAGAAGATAGAAAAACAAAAGTGAGAAGTAGGGTGAATAATGCACTTGATGATAATGGGCTTGGGTTGCCGCCAGGTAGCGAGGGGGAGAGAGCACAGGCCGAAAAGCGCGAAAAGCCAACAGAACCATTTTGACCCTAGCACAGGAACAGGGATCCCTGTTGTCTGGCATACTGGCGGAGATCTTGAGGGGGAATTTCCCAGGCCAACCGGCCAGAACTCAAAGCAGATGCTGCTCGTTGTTGTTGCGCAACGCTGACGTGAAGAGCAGTTGCTCAATCGTGGCAATGGTGAAGTTTTGGCTGATCACCAGCCGCTCGACGCGAATGCGGTGGGCTTGCAGGAGGCAATCTTGCTGCAAGGGCTTGGGCAATTGTTCCCAATGATCCAGCAGGACTTCCAGCAAAATCTCGCCCGGTAGCCCGGTGGCGCTTTCCAGGGATCCCAGCTTTTCTACCCTCTCGGCAGACCATTTGAGGGTAAGCTTTTGCAGGCCCAGTTGTGCATCCAGAGCCTCGCGGGGATCCGACTGGGCACCCTGCCCATTGGGGGTGCCATTGCGGCGAACCCCATTGTCGGTGCAAGCAGTAGCAGGGGGCAAAAGCTCGGCTGGCTTTTCAGTTGGCAGCGAAGTATTGGCCCATTTGGCCAGACTGACCTGGGGTGGGGAGACAACCCTTTCCACCTCGACCGGAGCGGGCGACAAGTTGGACAAGGGATCCGCATCCCGAGAAGGAGCTTCAGGTGGGGAGAGCACACCGGCCAGGAGAGGAATCGGCCCTAGCTCTGGCGGGGTTGTGGGGCACAGACGGGACGAGGCCGCGAGAGATGGATCGGGCTCAACATCTAATGCCGCAGGGTGAGGCAGATCCAGGGAATCCGTCCCCCTGTTGTCCTCTGGACGGTGCGGAGCCTCAACGCCATCGGCAGCCGTAGGTGCAGGTTCCATCGGCTCTGGCTGCTTATTCACCCCCATGCGCGAGAGCAAATCTGCCTTGGTGGGGCCGGTGGGCAATTTTTTTTTGGGAGGCTTCTTGGCGGTAGCCATGTTAGCGGGCCTCCAACACAGCCTTGAGGACCTCACGATAAGGTTGGGCCAGGAGATCTTCCCCCGCCTCCGCCAAGGACCAGCCCATGCTGTTGGTTTGCTGCACCACTGTACTTTGCCGCACCGGCGTGAAAATGGGGATCCCTTGCATCATTTCCGCCAAGGCTTCCACTGCGGCCCGCGACATTTTGGTGCGGTTGTTGCCCACCCACTGTTCCCGTGTGGGGAGCACCCCCAAAAACTTGGGCACATGAAAATCCAGCTCTTCCAATTCTTTCAACAGCACCAGGGTACTTAGGGCCCCCATCACCCCCTTTTGGGTACATTCCGTCGGCACCACCAGCAGATCGGCGCTGAGAATGCTGTTGTAGGTGAGCAACCCTTTCGAGGGGGGGCTGTCGATGACCAAAAAGTCATACTCCGGCAAAATCGGTCGCAAAGCCCGCTTCAAAAACAGCTCCCGCCCCGGCTCCATTACGATCGCATCCATAGCCCGCGAGAGACTGTAATCGCTGGGGGCCAACCACAGCCGCTCCTGGCGATCCTCATTCAACGGCGGACGGATAATCTCCCGAATGTGAACCCGATCCGCCCCCGGCAGAATCGTCTCGGCAATGGTGGCCGACTCCGACAGATCCGTCCAGCCCATCCACTGGCTCAGGTTGCCCTGTGGGTCAAAGTCAACAGCCAGCGTCTTGCCATGCTCGGCCAGCATGATGGCCAAGTTGAGGGCGGCTGTGGTCTTTCCGGATCCCCCACTCAAACAGGCAACGGTGATGACAAGCGCCGTTCTGCCAGACATGAGTTATCCCCTTGTAGCCCATCCCCTAACACTATAGCTAGGGTTAAGCAATGGTGTTCACACTTCAGATAGGGATCCCGCCGCTGGGAATGGCCTACAGGGATCCAGCCGCTGGGAGCTGAGCTTCCTCAGTTCTTTTCGATCCTCGGATTGAATCCTCAGAGGGAAGACACAAACCGGTGCAGCCGCTGCAGCCCTTTTTCGAGGGTGGTGCGATCGGCAGCATAGGAAAGGCGAATGTAGGAATCTGCCCCAAAGGCTACCCCCGGCACAGCAGCCACGTGGTGTTCCTTGAGCAGCTGCCGGCAAAACTCCACCGAACTTAACCCGGTTTGGCCGATGTTGACAAACACATAAAATGCACCTTCTGGCTCCGGGCAAGTCACCCCCGGCAAGGTGCGGATCCCGTCCAGCATCAGATCTCGCCGCTGCCAGAATTCTTGGCGCATTTTTTCCACAGCTGCTGCCGATAGGGGGCTGGTCAGGGCTTCCAGAGCACCGTACTGGGCGAAGGTGCAGACATTGGAGGTGCTGTGGCTTTGCAGGTTGATGGCCGCCTCAATGATGGGCTTGGGCCCGGCCAAGTAGCCCACCCGCCAGCCGGTCATGGCGTAGGCTTTGGCAAAGCCACTGCTGAGAATCAGGCGCGGCATCAAGTCAGGGCAAAGGGATCCCAGGCTGATGTGGCGGGCTTGTCCATAAACCAGCTTTTCGTAGATCTCGTCGCAGATCACGTACAGATGGGGGGCGGAGAGGATCACCTCTGCCAGAGCTGCCAGCTCGTGCCGGTGGTAAACGGCTCCGGTGGGGTTGGCCGGCGAGTTGAGAATCAGCAGCTTGCTGCGGGGGGTGAGGGCCTGGCGCAGTTGGGCGGCGGTGAGCTTGAACCCCTGGGCCTCTTCCGTCTGCACCTGCACAACCTTTGCCCCTGCCAAAATGGCAATTTCGGGGTAGCTGACCCAGTAGGGAACAGGCAGGATCACTTCATCGCCGGGATCCAGCAGCACCATGGCCAGGTTAAACAGGGTTTGCTTGCCGCCGTTGCTGATCAGGATTTGGTCGTGGCTGAACTCCAGGCCGTTTTCCTGCCGCAGCTTATCGGCCACTGCTTGGCGAAGGGCGGGGATCCCAGCGGTGGGGCCGTAGCGGGTTTTGCCCTCTTCCAGAGCACGGATGGCCGCGGCCCGAATGTGGTCAGGTGTATCGAAATCCGGCTCGCCTGCGCTCAAGCTACACACATCCAGCCCCTCTGCCTGCATGGCTTTAGCCAGAGCCGAAATGGACAACGTGGGGGAAGGGGATAGATGGGCGACCCGTTGGGACAAGCCGGCAGCAGACACCATCGGTTGGGAAGCTCTTTGGTTTATTTTAAGGTTCTCAAGCAGGGCCAATCTAGATAGCTAGGCTACTGCGGTCAACAGGCGGGTACCATCCACCAACAGCAGTTTGTTGCCCTCTCGCTCTGCCAACAGATCCCAAAACTCGCCCGCCACAGCTCCGGGCAAGAACCCTTCCAAGCGCAATTGCAGAGGAGCAAATTGCTTGGTTCCCTGGGGCTTGCGCCGCACGGTCACCTCAACAAAGCCATCGTGGGGCTCGACAATGCCGCGGATGTTAAAGCCTTCCTCTGTGTCCTCAGGGGCAGGCAAAAACGGTTCTTCTTCCCACTCTGGGTCTTGCTCCTCTTCCGGCAGGGCCAGGATGCGGATGATGCTCAAGCCCAAAGCCCCCCCTGAACGCGGCTGCGGCTGCACGTAGTACCAGTAGGTATGGCCGATCTTGATGCAGTGCTCGAAGGGGCCGAGAAGCTCGGCGCGTCCGGGGGTAGCCGGATATTCTGCTCCGTCAGAGGCAACCAAGGTTGCCTGCGCATAAGTCTTGGGGATCGATTTCAGGGATCCCTTAATCAGGCCCAAAGCGCGGAACTGGTAGGGGTGGGCGGGAGGAGGCAATGGGTTCATGGCGGCCAGATCTTGGAAAGCCAGGGAAGTAGAGTCCATCATCTTATCCTATGGCGATCCTCAGATTGGAATATCCAGGGCTTTCCTCAGCATCGCCTCCAGCTCATCGCCCTGCCGACTTGCGCACCGCGATCAAGCTGCTGGTGGTGCCCAGAAAAACCCCCATCCCCAACAACATCGACGGCAAGAGCCAAAACTCCAGTTGGCTGCGATCTGCCTGCATCACCTTGAGGAAGGGCAAGGCAATCAACTGCTCCAGCAGCTCCTGCAGCAACTGCTGGGATCCCAAGATCAATCCCCAGGCTCCCACTGCGCTGATCACCCCAAACAGGCACCCTTGCAAAATAAAGGGCAAGTAAATCCAGGCTGCCGTCGCCCCCACCAATTGCATCACCTCGATCTCCCGCCGCCGCGCCATGACGATGAGGCGAATGGTGGTGGTGATGACCGCCACCGCTGTCAGGGCCAACACGCCGGTAATGGTCAGGGATCCCAGCCGTAGCATGTCCTGGAGCTGGGCCAGTTGCTCCACAATGCGGTCGCCGTAGTAGACCTCATCCACCCCTTCCAGTTGGCGAATCTGCTCCGCCACTTCCCCCAAGGCTTCGGTGGAATCCGCCTTAACCCGCAGAGCATCCACCAAGGGGTTCTCCCCCAACTGGGTTTCCATGGCCGCCTCGTCTTGGATCCCCATTTCCAGCAAAAGGTTGCGCCAAGCCTGGTCTTTGGTGATGACCTTCACCTCGGCCACATGAGGCAGTTGGGCGACCTGAGGTTGCAGCTCCACCCCCTGCCGTTCCGGCTCCAGGTAGACGGAGATCTCCAGTTGTCCTCCCAGCGACTGCACCGTTGCATCCACACCCCAGGACAGCTCAACGCCGATCCCCACCAAGAACAGCAACACCAGCAGGGTGCTCACAGCGGCCCAGTTCAGCCAGCCCCCCCGCCGCAACCCCAAAAAAGTCTCCTGTAGGAGATAGCGGATTTTATTGAGAAATCGGGAGAGAGATTGCATGCTGTTCTCCATCCAACAATCAATGGGCTCAGACCCTTGCCCCCTGGAGCTCAACAGAGCCTGTGGAGAGCAAAATAGGGATCCCGGCAGCCCTCAGCGCAGATCATACAGGCGCCCTCCCTCCATGCGCACCACCCGGTGGCCGGCCCGCTCCACCAGATAGGGGTCATGGCTGGTCATGATGACGGTCACCCCAAAGGAATTGAGCCGCTCCAAAATCTGGAGAACCAAGAGGGAGTTTTCCGGATCTAGGTTTCCTGTTGGCTCGTCCGCCAGCAGCAGCACCGGCATGTTGACAATGGCACGGGCCAGGCTAAGGCGCTGCTGTTCCCCCCCCGAAAGCTCATGGGGAAAGTGATCTCGCTTTTCGGTCAGCCCCACCATCTTTAGGGTCGGCCCGATGCGACGGCGGATTTCTGCGGGGGACAGCCCTTGGGCGCGCAGCACGAAGGCCACATTTTCTGCCAGGGTGCGGTTGGCCAGAAGGCGATAATCTTGGAAAACCACCCCCAAGCGCCGCCGCAACATGGCCAGCGGACGCGGTGGGATGCGGTAGGGTCGCCGCCGCCCTTCAGAAGAAAAGAGACAGACTTGATCGACGATGACCGTGCCCTCGGTGGCCTGTTCCGCCCCGTAGAGCAGTCGCAAAAGAGTGGACTTGCCTGCTCCGGAGACCCCCGTCACGAACACGAACTCGCCGCGGCGCACCTCCAAGTTCACATCCTGAAAAATTAAGTTGCCGTTGGGAAAGACCTTGCTCACGCCCCGCAAGGACACCATGCTGGCCGGGGCTTGCAGGGATCCGGATTGGGTGCTGCTGTAAAAGCCCAGGGTGGCCTCTGGATGGGCTGGGGCAGGGGGATGAGGGGTCGGAGCCGTACCCGCCCAACGGTGTAAGCGAGGAGGATAGCCGATGTGCTGACCGATCACCATAGTAAGCGCCTAGACAGAGGAGGGAGAGAGCGCCGGCAGACTAGGGGCGCAAACGAGAAGAGGGATCCCACAGCACTCGCCAGACAAAGCTGGGCAGAGCTAACATGCGTCGCCAGCGCCAGGGTTCCTGATAGAGACGATACAACCATTCCAGGTGATGGTCACGCCACCAACGGGGCGCTCGCCGTTTTTGGCCGGCCCAAATGTCCAAGCTGCCCCCCACCCCCATCCAGATGGCTTGGGGCAAAAGGGGACGCCACTTTTGGATCCACAGCTCCTGCCGCGGGGATCCCAGCCCCACCCACACCAGTTGCGGTCGAAATTCCTGGAGAGCTTGCAGAAGCTCTTTTTCTTCCTCGCTAGAGAAGTAGCCGTGGTAGCCCCAGAGGGCCAAAGCAGGACACTGGGCTTGCCAATATCGAATTGCTGCCCGGTTGACTTCCGGCCTTCCCCCCACCAGGGCCAAGCGCCACCCCCGTTCTGCCGCCAACGGGATCAGGGTTTCTGCCAGCTCGATCCCCGGCACCCGCTGGACGCGGATCCCCTGCCGCCGCAGGGCCCACACCACCCCAATGCCATCGGGGATCACCAGCTCTGCTGCCTGCAGCACCTGGGCAAAGGCCAGATCCCGCTGCGCCTGCATGATCATTTCCGGGTTGCAGGTAACCACCTGAGCGCCCTGACCCTCCCGAATACGCGCCTCAATCCAGGTGGCGTAGCTCTGTAGGCTGGCCTCCGGCAGAGCAAGGTGCAGGTTCACGCCCAGAATCGCATGGATGGATAACGACACTACCGACCGAATGCTGGCCCCCACTGGAGCCGTTGGACACGCTTTTAAGATAGCCCGGACCTTCTCCCAGAGGGAGAGGGGAGTTCGAAGAGGCATTTCATGGCTATTTGACCACGAAAATCTCTTCCCTCAGGCATCCGCGGCGGCATCCACGGCGTATCTCCATCAGACCAGGCCAGAGGGAATTGCCCGACCCAGAGCAAGCCCCTGAAGGTTGGTTGCCATCTTTCGAGACAGGAGACTTGAGATGAAGACTGCAAAGACTCCCTTCGCTCTGCCTCAATTGGCCGCCGAATGGGATCCCAGCCCTGCAACCTCCCGCCGCAGCTTGTTGTTGGCTGGTTTGCTGGCGGGCGTAGGTGGAGCAATTGGATTGCGCACCCTGCCCGGTGCCGCCCAGTCCAACACTGCCGACATCGCCATCCTCAACGCGGCCATCGACTTGGAACAGCAGGCAATCTGGGCCTACAAAACCGCTGCCGGCAAGTTGAGCAATACTGAGGTGGGCAAGATCGTGTTGGAAGTGGCCACCAAGAACCTGAAGGATCACGAGCAGCATCGGGATCTGCTGGCGGGCGCCGTGCGGCAACTGGGAGGGATCCCCTCTCGGGCCCGGGATAGCTACGACCTTTCCACCTACATCGACAACAAAGAAGGCAATCTCGACTCCGATGCCAACATTGCCAAGCTGGCCCTGGCTCTGGAGTTTGATGCAGCCTTGGCTTACAACGACGCGTTTACCCAGCTTTCCAACAAAGACCTGGTGGCTGCCGCCAGCACCATTGGCCCCAACGAAGTTGCCCATGCCACCGCAATCCGGGCCGTGTTCCACAGCCTTGACCCCAGCATTCTGGTGGTGCCTGCCCCCTTTGTCAGCGCCGAGACTCGGGAGCGCTGGATCCTGAAGGTGTAAAGCCCCTGCCGGCGATGACTTCCAGCTAAAGCCGCCAACCCCCGGCGACAGCAAGGTGTAGAACCCCCACCGGCGCTGATCTCCAAAGCCTTCCAACGTCCTCTGTAGGATCTTGGGGTTTGGAGATCTTTGGAGGTTCTTTGGAGGTCAAGGTGTTCCACACCGCTGTCGCAATCGCCTTCTTCTGAACGCCTCAGCTTTTTTTCGCTTCCTAACCTGTGTGGAGAAAGCCCTATGCCAATGACGCGGCGGTTGCTGTTGCTCAGTGGGCTGGGATCCCTGCTCAATGTGGGGGCCATCTTGGCCGTGGATCGGTGGCGACAAGCCAGCTCTGTTGCGGGGCGGGATCCTGTCGAAGCAACGGCGGCAGCAGAGGTAATCATTCGGGGGTTTCAATACCTGCCCTCGGAGGTTACCCTCAAGCGGGGGGGCAAGGTGACCTTCACCAACCTGGATTCCACCCCCCACACGGCTACTCCCATAGAGGGAGCGCAATTCCAAGGAACGGGACGGCTGAGGCGCAACGAGAGCAAAGCAGTGGCTTTCGAAGTGGCCGGCATCCAGGACTATTTCTGCGAGATCCACCCCAGCATGGTGGGCCGTATTGTCGTCGTCGATTAGGTGGAGGCCATGCAAACCCCTCTTCCCTTCTGGAACATTTGTCGGCGGGTGTACCTGGTTTGGGCCATTCTTCTGGGGATGGGGTTCGCCGCCACCCAGTTTCACCAAGAGGCCAACATCAACTGGCTGTGGTTGGTGATTTCCCTGGTTGGCTTGGGCTACATGGTGCGGCAGACTAGCTTGCCGGAGTTTCGAACAGCCGGACTGGCCCACCTCTACTTTGTGGGTTTGGTGTGGACGTTGGTGATCGCCCAGGGCATGATCCTCTCGGTGCTGCCCTTTGTCGGGCGTACCCCTTTGGCAGCTTTGAGCCCATACCTGGGGGTGTTTTGGCTGTGGCAAATGGGGCTGGGTCACTGGCTCAACGGCTTGGTGGATCCGCCGCGCCTCCCCTACTGGATCACCGGTGGGATCCAGATCCTGGCCGGAGTTGCCTGCCTGCTGTGGGGGCTGGAATGGCAGTTTGCGGTGGCAGGGGGAATCGGGGCCTTGGCCATGCTTCTTTTGATCCGGTTGCACTGACCCGTTCACTGATCTGACTTTGGGGTCTTATCCAGGCGCACTCGCCAAACTCCACCTCCCACGGCCACTTCATCCCCAGGGCGCAGCTTGCGTCCCCGCCGGGTTTCCACCTCACCATTCACCCGCACTTGCCCCGCTTGGATGAGCTGCTTGGCCTGCCCGCCGGTGGGAACAACCCCCGCCAGCTTGAGGAATTGATCCAGCTTGATTACAGGATCCGTCGCCGGCTGGGGATCCCTTTGAGCAGTCTCCGCCATCACTTCACCCAAATGGTTTTGACATTCACAAATTCCAGGATCCCTTCCCGGCTCAGTTCCCGTCCATACCCTGAGCGTTTGATGCCACCGAAGGGAAGGCGCGGGTCGGACTTGACCATGCCATTGATGAATACGGATCCCGCCTCCAGCTCCTCCAGCAGGCGCTCTTGTTCCTCTGGATCGGTTGTCCAGGCGCTGGCACCTAGGCCAAAGGGCGTGTTGTTGGCCAGCTCAATGGCTGCCGACACATCCGGGACGGTGAACAGCAGCGCCACCGGCCCGAACACCTCCTGGTGGGCCACCGGATGATCCGGGGGGATGTCGCTCAGGATCGTGGGCGGGTAAAAATTTCCTCCCAAGGGGGATCCGCCGATATGGACTTTGGCTCCTGCTTGCACCAAAGCCTGCACCTGTCCGTCCACCTCTTGCAGGATGCTGGGGGTAGCCAGAGGCCCCACATCGGTTTGCGGATCCAAGGGATCCCCTACCTTGAGCCGGCGAAATCGCTCCGTCATGGCAGCCGTGAAAGGTTCGGCGATAGCCCTGTGCAAGATAAATCGTTTGGCGGCAATGCAGGACTGGCCGTTGTTGATCAGACGGGCCGTGACCGCTGTGGCAACTGCTGCCTCCAGATCGGCGCTGGGCAGCACGATGAAGGGATCGCTCCCTCCCAGTTCCAGCACTGTTTTTTTCAGATGTTGACCGGCCAAACGGGCCAGGCTGGAGCCGGCGGCTTCGCTGCCGGTGAGGGCGGCCCCCCGCACCCGTTCATCCGCCACCACCTCTGCCACCTGGGCTGCTGTGATCAGCAGGGTTTGAAAGACCCCTGGCGGAAATCCCGCCTCCTGAAAGATCTGCTCTAGGGTCAAAGCCGATTGGGGCACGTTGGAAGCATGTTTCAGCAAGAGGGTGTTGCCCGCCATCAGGGCCGGGGCTGCACAGCGAAACACCTGCCAAAAGGGAAAGTTCCAGGGCATCACTGCCAAAATCACCCCCAGCGGCTGGTAGCGGATCCCGCTGCGGCTGGCAAAGTGCTCCGCACCGGTGGCATTCGCGTAAGCGTTGCGTAGCAATATGGAGCGCTCGGCCAAGAACCCTTCTGCCTCCGCGGCATAGTAGCGACAAACCCAAGCGGATTTTTCCACTTCCGCAACGGCAGAGGCCAAGGTTTTGCCCATCTCCAAGCTGATCAGGCGGCCAAACTCCGCTTTGCGCTCCTCCAGGATCCCTGCCACCCGCTTCAGCCAGGCGGATCGCTGAGCAAACGGGATCCGACGATAGCTCTGAAACCGCTCGTGGGCTTGGGCGATACAGCTTTGGATCTGCCCAGCGTCGAAAACGGGGTAGCGAGCCAATTCCTCTCCGGTGGTGGGGTTGATGCTGACCAGGTGCCCCTTCGCGTAAGCGTTGCGTAGCAATATCGTTTTCCCTCAACGCCTGTTTCTCCACTCTGGCATTTGTGCTCTGCCTGGAATAGTGCTCCGCACTGCTACTGCGTTCGCGTAAGCGTTGCGTAGCAATATGGAAAGATTTGCGGAGTGGGGGACTCAGGGTTGCGGGCTGCCGGTGGTGTCTGTTCGGGATGGCGGGGCGGATCCAGGAGCAGACCAGAACTCGTAGGCTGCTTGCGACAGGCTGGCGATCAGCCCTTCGGCTCTGGGGTCGTTGGGGGTTTCTCGCTTCACCCACACCGCCGCCACATAGCGCCGCCCGTTGGGCAAATCCAGGATCCCGGCATCTCCCACCACGGAGCTCAAGGTTCCCGTTTTGTGGGCAATGCGCACCTCTTGACCCAAGTTGGGCCGGAAATAGGAGGGCCGTTGGGTGCGCCAGAGAATGTCCAGAAAACGGTCGCGGCTGCGGCGGCTGAGCATGCGCCCCTGTTCCACCTGGCTGAGCAACCAAACCATGTCGCGCGGGCTGCTGGTGTTGGTGCCCTCCAGATCCGGTAGCCACCAAGAAATTTGCGTGTGTTGTAGTCCCCACTGGCGAAATTTTTGGTTGAGAGCCTCCTGTCCACCCAGGCGATCGATGATCAGATTGGTGGCGAAGTTGTCGCTGAGGGTGATCATCAGGGTGGCCGCTTCCAAAGCAGAAACCTGGGATCCGAGGGGTCGGGTTTGCAACACACCAGCTCCCCCTCCCTTGAGATCTTCCCGCAGAGTGAGCTGTTCATCCAGCCGCACCTGTCCGGTTTCCACAGCCTGGAAAAAAGCCAAGAGAATGGGGATCTTGATCACGCTGGCGGCAGGAAAAGCCTGATCCGGCCTAACCCCAGCAAAGGCGCCAGTTTCCACCTCCCAGAACAGAGCCCCTGCCGTCAAGCCCGGTTGGTCGGCCAAAGCGGCCAAGCGCTCCTGCAAAGCCGGGATCGCTTCTCCCGGCAGAATGTTACTCGGGAATGCCGACGGGGGAGGATCCCCAAGCGGCGTCGTGGCCTGTTCTATCCGGCCAGCGGTGGTCGATTGCAGCAGTTGCGAGAGGCCCGCCATCGTCAGGCCCAGGATAAGACTTAAGCTTAGTCCCCTGAGCAATACTTGGCCAAGAGAGGGAGAACGTCTCAAGCGGCGGGGCTGGGCAGCCCGTTGGCGCAGACGAGCAATGGCTTTCTGGCGAGCAAGACGCAGCGGTTGAGGACGGGAAACCAATAGGGATCCCCTAGGGGCAGGAAGCAGGCGACCAGATCCCGTTCGCAGCTTTGACCCCTCTGGAGGCGGGACGGCGTTCTTGGCAGGTTGTGGAGGGCGGCGGGGATCCCGCGACTTCTCTGGCAAAGGCCTACGGCCCGCTAGCGCGGATGGATCGGTGCCTTTCCTCTCCCTTGCTCTGGTCATAAGAACGATTGCCTTAACACCATACTTCTGACAGACACTGCTGGCAGTTTCACCGACTCCACTCCGGTGAGCTTGGCTTAATTAAACCCACATTAAACCCACAAATTGGCCAACCTGCCCTGACCTAGATTGCAAAACGCCCATCAAACCGTCCTCGCGACACGAAGCCTAGCAACAACCCCGCCAAAGGCAGGATGAGTCCCTGTTGCCAGAGCATCCACTCGGAGTCGTTTTAAAAACTTAGGTTGATCCGTGACCCCCCTTTCCCTCTGGAAGAGGGGCTGGGAATAGTCGCGGAAGCGGCGCGGAGCGCTTTTGCCAAGTCCAGGAAAACCGTCAGATCTGTTCTCTCTGAGGGGGCTCACACCCATGGGGAGCCAGCTCCCGGCTAGCCCTTGCAGAGCCGATACACGGGCAAAGTGAAATGAAAGCTGCTGCCTTTGCCCAAGGAAGACTCCACCCAAATCTGGCCGTAGTGAGCGCGCACGATCCGTCGGCAGAGGGAAAGGCCGATGCCATAGCCCTCCTGCTGTTGATCCCGGGACAGACGGACAGAATCGGAGAAGATGCTCTCTTGGTCGGCTTCCGGGATCCCAGGGCCAGTATCGCTGACGGTCACCTGCACCTTTTGGCTGGTGCGATGGAGGACATCGAGGCGGATGGATCCCCCGGCGGGGGTGTACTTGATGGCGTTGTCCAGCAGGTTGAACAGAACTTGGCGGATCTTGTCGGGATCCACATGGACGGAGGGCAGATCCACGGGAATATCCGCTTGAAACTGCAGCCGCTTGCCTTGAATGCGCGGCCATAGCTCCTCGATCACCGCCTGACACAAGCCGGGCAACTGGGTTTCTACGGCTCGAATCCTCAGCTCCGAGGCAGCGCCACGGGCCGACTCCAGGATATCGGTGATCATGCTGTCCATCTTGCGCAGTTGCTGGCGGGCATGGTCGAACAACTGCCGTTCCAGCGCTTTGTCCAGGGATCCCTCGCGCCCCTGCTGCAGGGTTTCGACCGCCAGAGCCGTGGCCGTCAGGGGGCTGCGCAAATCATGCACCAGCATGGCCAGAACGCGATCTTTGAAGTCCAACTGCTCCCGCAATTGGGCCCGCTCCTGCCGCAGCAAAAACACCTCTTCCGACATTTGCAACAGTGCCTCGGTGGTCGGAGGGGAGGCGGGATCCCGTCCTGCTCCTTCTTGTTCGCGGAAGCGGACCGTAGGTCCATGGGCGGCCATTCGCGTCAGCGGGCCGGAGGCCAAAGCCGCTTGGCCTTGCCAACGAGGCCACCACACTTCCAACTGCGTCGCCAAGTCTGCGCCCGCCAAAACTTGAGCGGGCAAGGGCTCAGCCTTGACCAGAGCCGGAGTGGCCACCAGCTTGTAATGCTCTGCCAGGTAGGGGTGCTCCTCCAGCGGCACCACTTCCAGTTGGGCAGGGTATTGGCCGGGCAACCCCTGGATGTGCTGGCGCAGATGTTCCTCAAGTTCGGCAACGACAGCTCGACTCTTGGCAAACAACAGCAGGCGAATGACAGAACGAGCGGAGGTGAGGTCTGGCGAAGTCTGCATAGGCCAAAGTCCAGTCGCGTTAGCGCTCGCGATAGCGGTGCGTAGCACATTGCGTAGCATTAAAGCCAAAGGTTGGCGTTTCAGCAGCCGGGATTGCCGTGCGCTCGTTCGCGGAAGCGGACCGTAGGTCCAACCGTAGGAGCCATTGCTGCTTGTTCCTTCTAACACCTAATCTTGGGAAAAGCTTAAGAAGCGACATGGAGTGTAACAAGAAAGACCTTTCAGGGTGTGGCTTTCCCGCCCTAGGAACAACTGCAAGAGGGTATAGCCAGGACACTCTCGCGGAACTCAGTGAAAACTTAGTGAAACAGGTAGGCCAGCCCCACCAGCAGGGCCACCAACCCCACCGCTGTCAGGGTGAAGTGAAGCAGGGAAGTCTTGCCTTTGCGCACCATGTTGCGCATGGCCAGGCGGGTGTAACTCAGCTGGGGGGGGGATCCCGCCCCAACCGAAGGAGAATCTGCAGAAGAAGGCTGCGCCATCAGGATAACCAGAGCGATAATTTACCCTACCTTCAGGCTAGCTTAATCTGCTCCTCCGGATAGAGGTGTTTCCCAAGCTTCGACCTTCCCGCTGAAGAAGGGCCATAGCTGTCGCGCGGGGATCTTCCGGTGCCAAAATAACGACAGCATCCCCCTCTTTTGCCCCCCATGTTGCAAGTTCAGCATCTTTCCTACCATCCGGCAGGCGTTTCCCAGCCCATTCTCAACGATCTTTCCTTTGAGTTGGGCCTGAACCAGTTGGGGCTGATCGTGGGCAAAAGTGGGGCGGGCAAGAGCACCCTGCTGGAGATTTTGGCTGGCTTGGCGCGGCCCACCCAAGGACGGATTACCTGGGGAGGGGCAGAACTTTCCCCCAACCGCTTGCGCAGCATGGCGGGGTTGGTGTTTCAGTTTCCAGAGCGCCACTTTTGCGGCTTGACGGTGCTGGAGGAAATGCGCTTTGGTTATCCAGAGCTACAGAGAAAAGAGATCGAAAACGCCCTCAGACAGGTGGGATTGGAAGGGATCCCTCTACATACCTCCCCAAACCGCCTCAGCGGCGGGCAACAGCGGCGCTTGGCCCTGGCCGTCCAGTTGATCCGTGGCCCGTTTTTGCTGTTGCTGGATGAGCCGACGGCAGGATTGGATTGGTCGGTGCGACGGCAGTTGATCGAGCTGTTGGCTCGGCTAAAGTCCACCTGGACGGTGTTGGTGGTTTCCCACGACCCGGAGGAGCTGTCCTCCATTGCCGATGTGCGGTGGACATTGCAGGCGGGATCCCTGAAGCTGTTGCCGACGGAGGCTTTGCTTCACAGGTAGCGGCGGGGATCCACCGGTTGGCCATTGACGCGCACTTCAAAGTGAACATGGGGCCCGTTGGAGAGGCCGGTGGAGCCGGAAGCAGCAATTGCTTGCCCCCGCTGTACCTGCTGGCCTACCCCAACGGCAACGCGGCTGTTGTGGGCGTACAGGGTGGTGATGCCGCCGCCGTGATTCACAATCACCGTGTAGCCATAGCCGCCGTACCAGCCGGCGTAGATGACGGTGCCCCGGTCGGAGGCTCTCACCGCAGTGCCGGTGGGCACACCAAAATCGATCCCCGCATGAAAGCGGCGACTGCGGTAGATGGGGTGAACCCGCCAGCCAAAGCCACTGGTGATCGGCCCGCGCACCGGAGCGATGAATCGGCCCGTCCCTTGAACGGGATCCCTGCCCCCCTGCTGTTGGGCCTGCTGGGCGATCAGTTGCTGGATGAGGAGAGTCAACTGTTGGGAATCGGCTTCCAACCGCCGTTGGGCTGCTTCATAGGCCGCGCGTTCGTTGGCCAAGCGGCCCACCAGTTGCTCTTGGGCGGCAGCCTGCTGCTGCAGTTGATTCTTCTGGGCGGCCAGCTCCTGCAAAATCAAGGAAATCTCGTTGCGCTGCATCTCCAGAGCAATGCGCTGTTGATCCACCTCCTTGGCCATTGCTTGCAGCTCTTGGATCAACTGCCGATCCGCCTCGATCAACAGTTGCAGTTGGTGGCGGCGGTCGAAAAACTCGTTTAAGTCACGGCTGGTGAGCAGCAAAGCCCACCAATGTTCGGCCCCCTGTCGCTGCATGTAGCGCAAACGGGCAGCCGTGCCCTGTTGCTGCCGTCTCAGGCGGTCTTCCAGCTCCTGTAGCTCCTTTTGAGCTTGCTCCAGGGCTTTCTGGGCTTGTTCCAGACGATACTGATTGTCGCGAAGGCTGGATTCGGTCTGTCGAATGTTTTGCTGCAGGGATCCCATGCGGCGGCGGGCTTCTTCTTCTGCTTGGCGCAGTTCTCCCAAGCGGCGCTGAGTGCTCTGGATTTGTTGCTGGATCTGCTGCTGCCGCTGTTGCAATTGGTTGACATTCTGCGCCTGAGACGGGGCACCCCCCCACAGCAGCAAGAGGGTGAGCAATCCGAGCGCTATCCACCCTTTTAGCCTGTGTGCCCCACGACTGAGACTCGTCACTCCTCACACCCTCTGCGACTGACCCATCGACCCTAAGGATACAAAGATCCCCACGGATCTGAATCGGGCCTGAGCTGGCTATTTAGGGCTACTCCGAACAGCAACAGAAGAGCCAGACAGTAGCGACTCCACCTCCGGATCCCACAGGCCTGACGGCATGCAACTCAAGCGGCAGCAACCTCAACGGACTAGAAAAACTAGGAAATGACGATAAACTGGTCGCTCACCTGCTGGCAAACCTCACGCTTAGAAGGCCAACCAAAAAGTTGCCTCATACAGACGGGATACCTTGCGGCACCTTTGGTTTGAGGAATCTTCCTCCTCTTCTCTGCTGAGTTCAGCACCGGTTAGGGAGACAACAAGGCCAGAGCAGGAACCAGCAACGCCGTGAAAAGCTGGGAAAAGCAAACACTCCGGCAAAGGCCACGAACGCGCAAACAGTTGCCCCTATAAAACACCGGCTTTGCTTGTTCCTGAGTCATCTGCTAGGCTTTCCCTTGAAAGAAAAGACGTTTAGGCTTTATGGTTTGTCATTATTTCATTGGCAGGCTGACTTTTTCGTTTTTGGATTGCAATTAAACTTAAGCTAAACCCAAGCAACTGCAAAACACTGAGCGGGTATTTTCCTACAGATGGCATTCGAGGATGCTGAGTGCAGTTTCAGAAAAGGGTCACAGCACCCCTGGTTACTCCATCTGTGGCAGCAGCCGCTGATTGCCGTGATCCGCCTCTGTGCCAGCCCAGCCCAAGCTCTCGAGGGATCCATGCTGGCCATCCGGGCCGGGATCCGCCACATTGAAATCACCACGCAAGTTCCCCAATACCTGGAGTTGATTGCCCAACTGCGGCAAGACCACCCGCAGTGTTGGATAGGGGTGGGCACTGTTCTCAATCGACAGATGGCGGAGCAGGCTTGGCAGGCAGGAGCCCAGTTTTGCGTTTGCCCCTTCACCGATGAGCAAGTCATCCGTTGGGGTCGGGAAGTAGGGCTGCCCATCGTGCCCGGTGCCCTCACCCCCGGCGAGATCTGGAGGGCGTGGCAGGCGGGGGCAACGGCAGTGAAGGTGTTTCCGGTGGAGAGCATGGGGGGATCCCGCTACCTGCGCCATCTACAATCGGTGCTGGGATCCCTGCCGTTGATCCCCACCGGGGGAGTCACCTTGGCCAAGGCAGCGGAATACCTGCAAGCAGGGGCCTGGGCAGTGGGCATTGCCGGGGATCTGTTCCCGACAGAGGATTTGGACTCAGGCTGCCATCTGTTGGAGAATCGACTACGACAGGCGCTGCAGCAGCTTGCGGAGCAGAGAAACAAAACCTGGCCCAATCTGGGCAAACCAGTAGAATAGGGGGCGTGGTGTGAGTGAGGCCCGCATGGATGGATTTTTAGATCTCTATCTGCAATTCAACATCCCAAGCCCGGTTGAAGAAGCCACTTGGCGTCATTGGTTCGAGATCTGGCTGAAAGAGCTGGGAGTCCAGGAGCCATGCGAGCTCAGCCTTTGCCTCACTTCCGATGAACACATCCGCCAGCTCAACCGCGAGTTTCGCCATCTCGACGAGCCCACCGATGTGTTGGCCTTTGCCGCGCAGGAGATGTTTGCCCCCTTTGAGATCCAAGACGTAACGGGGGTACGCCTGCTGGGGGATATTGTGATTTCGGTGCCCACCGCCCGCGCACAGGCCAAAGCGCAGGGGCATCGTCTTTCGCAAGAGTTGGCCTGGTTGGCCAGCCACGGGTTGCTCCATCTGCTGGGGTGGGATCACCCGGATGAACTGTCCCTGCAGCGCATGTTGCAGCAACAGCGACAGTTGCTCGCAGCCATCCAACTGGATGGGGAGGTGGCCCATGGCCAACAGCCCTAGTCGGTTGCCGGAGCGTTCTCGCCTGGCGGTGTTCCGGCGGCGCGTCCATTCCAGAGACCCAGCGCAGCCATCTGAGGCGGATCGGGCAGCCAGTGCCGAGCCTTTGGGAAGGGATCCCTGGCGACGTCCCCCCTCTTGGCAAGTGGCTGACAACCTGGGCAAAAGTTTCTACTACGCGGGCAAGGGCTTGGTCTATGCCATCCGCACCCAGCGCAACTTGCGCATTCACATGGTGATGGCGGTGATGGCCTTTGGCCTTGGGCTGGGCCTGCGGCTGAGCGCTGTGGAAATGGCCCTGATCAGCTTGACCAGCGGTTTGGTGATGGCGCTGGAGCTGGTGAATACCGCTCTGGAAGCAGTGGTGGATCTCACCCTGGGCAGCAAGTACCATCTCCTGGCCGAGATCGCCAAAGATTGCGCGGCAGCAGCGGTGTTGATGGCGGCAGTGGCGTCCTTGATGGTGGCGGCTTGGCTATTTCTTCCGCCCTTGGTGTTGCTGCTGCAAGATGGCTTCCCGGCAGCAGGGTAGCTCCCCGGCTGGAGAGGGAGTTTCCTATCCAGTCGGCTGGGAGTGGATCACCACCCGTCCTCCCTGCCGGTCCAGGTTGAGCAGTTTGGCCTCCGCTTCAATATCCAACTGCGCCCAAGCGCTGACCATCGCGGATCCCACCCGTTCCCGATTCTCGGGAGCACAGAGGGCCAGAAGAGTGGGGCCGGCTCCGCTGATCACCACCCCATAGGCTCCGGCAGCCATGGCTGCAGCTTGAACCGTTTTGAACCCAGTGATCAGCTCCATACGCGCCGGCTGGTGCAGCCGATCCTGCAGAGCCACCTTCAGCCAGTCCACCCGCCCCGACTGCAAGCTGCGAATGAGCAGGCCCAGATGGCTGCTGGAAAAAACCGCATCCGCCAAGCTGACGGATTTGGGCAGGATCTCGCGGGCCGCTTGGGTGGAAAGCTTAAAGTTGGGCACTACGGCCAGGATGCCAATGCTCTCATGCCACTCCACGGGACAGAACACCCACTGCCCCTGCTGTCCCTGCACACAAAGCTGACAACTGCCCTGCAGGGCGGGCACCACATTGTCTGGATGGCCTTCTAGGGCAATGGCCAGTTGTAGGAGGGTTTCGGGAGCTAAGTTAAGCGCCCCAATGGCATTGGCCCCCAGTAAGCCGCCGACAATGGCGGTGGCAGAACTGCCCAACCCCCGCGCCAGGGGCACGTTGAGGGTAATTTCGATTTCTACCCCCGGCACAGGCTTACTCAGCAACTCAAAGGCGCGGCAAAAAGCCCGGTACACCAGGTTGTCCTTGCTTTGGCTGATGTGGTCGCTGCCACGGTAGTGGATGCTGAGGCCGGAAGGGATCTCGCGAAAATGGAAGTGATTGTAGAGCTCTAGGGCTGCACCGATGCAGTCGAACCCTGGCCCCAAGTTGGCGGTGGTGGCCGGGACGATGACCTCTACGCGTTCTTTGACCAAGGGGACAACTCCTCAGTGAACGGTGGGTAACTCAATGTCTGCGGGCTCCCATTATCCTACGAACGATGGCCAGACCTTGGATATTCTCGCCACCTCTGCTCGGTCTGCAGCTCGCCGAGGCAAACGCGCTGATCCAGCGGAGCTTTTGGACTATCCCGAAAGGTTTCTGACCATGATTGGTTCTTGTGACTTATTTGTGACTTATTGAGTATCGGGAATGTTGGGCCTGTTTCAACTCCAGCCTTTGCCATTGGCTGAACCCATCAGGGATCCTGAAAGAAGTGGGGGAGGGATCGGGGGGTGCAGGGGCTGTCTTGGTTGGTGTTGGGTTTGAGCTATGTCGGGTTGGGACTGGGATCCCTGCCTAGGTTGCG
Organism: Synechococcus sp. R5-12; assembly: GCF_047502655.1. Taxonomy (NCBI): domain Bacteria; kingdom Bacillati; phylum Cyanobacteriota; class Cyanophyceae; order Synechococcales; family Synechococcaceae; genus Synechococcus; species Synechococcus sp. R5-12. The sequence goes on from NZ_JANSIM010000053.1 coordinate 24,293, forward strand.
TATGAACCGGGCCACCATCGCCCTGGTGGGATCCGCCCTGTTGATTGGCTTGGGGACCTTATCGCTACGGCAGGCTTGGGAAGCCATTGACCCGACCACGATTGTGTTTCTCCTGAGCATGATGGTGGTAAATGCCAGCTTGTCCTATGGGGGGGCTTTTCAGTTGGCTTTGCTGGGCTTGATTCGGGTGAGCCGCAGCCCCTTTGGTCTGTTGATCATGCTGGTGTTCGGCAGCGGGCTGCTCTCGGCTTTCCTGCTCAACGACACGCTGGCGCTGGTGTTTACTCCCCTGACTTTGCAGGTCACAACGGTGCTGGGGTTAAACCCGATTCCCTATCTGCTGGGCTTGGCGGCAGCCACCAACCTGGGATCCGTCGCCACCCTGAGCGGCAACCCGCAGAATATCCTGATCGGCTCCTTCTCTGGGATCGGCTATCTGGAGTTTGCTGCCCAGATGACCCCTATTGCCGTGGTAGGGCTGCTGCTGGAAGTGGGGTTGCTGTGGTTGTACTACCCTGAGGTGCGCTCGTTGAAACCCTTTGCCCAGGTGCCTTGGCTGCCGCTGCGGCTCTACCCGCCCCTGTTGCGCAAGAGCGTGGTGATTACGGGGGGGCTGTTTGTGGCCTTTGTAGCCGGACTTCCCTTGGCAGAATCGGCTTTGGTGGCGGCGGCCCTGTTGTTGATTACCCGTAGGCTGAAGCCAGAGCGATTTTTGGAGCAGGTGGACTGGAATCTGCTGGTGATGTTTTCCGGGCTATTTATCCTGACGCGGGCAACGCGAGAGCTGGTCACTGCTTGGGGGATGAGCTTGGGATCCTTGGCAGAGAGTCTGGCGGGATCCCCTCTTGCCCTGCTGAGTAGTGTGGCCGTTTTATCCAACCTCATCTCCAATGTGCCGGCGGTGCTGTTGCTGCAATCGTTCCTGCCCCGACAGGAGACCACCGCTTGGCTGTTGCTGGCTGCTGGCTCCACTTTGGCAGGCAATTTGACACTATTTGGGGCGGTGGCCAATTTGATCACAGTCGAGGCAGCGGCCAAAAAAGGCTATGTGCTTTCGTTTGGGGAACATCTGCGCTTTGGCCTGCCCCTCACTCTCCTAACCCTGGGGTTCAGTGGGTTGTGGCTGTGCCAGCCCTTTCTGTCTTCCCCATCGCTCAGATGACCTCTGTCGAGGGATCCAGTGGGGCTGTGACTGGCTTGTCGGGATCCCTGTGTATGATGGGAAAAAGAGTTTAAGAAACGTAACGTGTCTTCTCCGCTATCGCAGGCAGTTATTTTGATCACAGGGGCAACAGGGGGTATCGGCAGCGTCCTGGTGCCCATGCTGGCTCAGGCCGGATCCCATCTGGTGTTGGCCGCTCGGCGAGAAGAGCCCCTGCGAGCTCTGGTGGAGAAATCAGCCTCTTTGGGGGCTGCCTCTGGATTGGGGATCCCCACTGATGTGACGGACTATGCCCAGGTAGAGGCACTGGTCAACCAAACGGTGCAAAAGCATGGGCGCATTGACGTGCTGATTAACCTGGCCGGGGCCGGGATCCTGAAGCCTGCTCCCCAGCTAACCCCCGCAGACCTGGAGCGAATGCTGGCGGTCAACCTGAAGGGCAGCTTCTACACCAGCCAACTGGCTGCCAACCCCATGCGGGAGCAAAAATCCGGCCACATCCTCAATTTTCCCGGCGTCCTTGGACGTTATCCCATGGCGATGGCCTCTGCTTACTGTGCGGCCAAGTTTGGGGTGGTCGGGTTTAGCAAGTGCATGGCCGATGAGCTGAAGCGCTTTGGGGTCAGATTTACGCTGTTTTACTTCGGGGGCATCGACTCACCCTTCTGGGATCCCATCAGCCTGAAGGTGCAACGAGACAAGATGCTCAGCCCTGCCACGGCTGCGGAAGCCATCTGCTTTGCCCTTACAGCGCCCGCTGGTGCTGTACCGAGCGAGATAGTGTTGCAGCCGGAAAGCCACCAATTCCTTTGACCAAGTGTTTTGCCGTCCTTTTGCTGGGGTTGAGGCGGCAGCAGCTTGTCTTTTGGTGAAACAAGCGCTCGAGTTTCTGATACATTTACGCTGAACACTGCTGAACATCACTGTT
>NZ_JANSIM010000288.1:0-1859 GCF_047502655.1 Synechococcus sp. R5-12
TTGAACAGTGATGTTCAGCAGTGTTCAGCGTAAATGTATCAGATCCGCGATCTCTCAAGCTCCTCCAAAAATAGGCCAAGTCGATCAAGTCGATCCCAGCAGTTGAGGCCAGATCTTATGGACTCCGTCCCACTGTGGCGAGCGGCCACCTGATCTAGAGTGGGTCTAGAGTGGGAAAGCATGGGCAGTGGGTGTGAGAGCATGGCTCCTTTGCAACGACGACGCCGGCGGTTTTGGATCTGGAGCATGGTAGTCATCCTGTCCGGGTTTATGGGATCCCTGCTGGCGGGATCAGCGCAGAACCTGGGAGCACAAGCCCAGCAGGGCCTGACTCAAGCCCAACTGGAGCAAGCTCAATATGTGCGCAGTTGTGGCAGTTGCCATGTGGCGTTGCCCGCCCAAGTGTTGCCCACCGAAACCTGGCGACGGCTGCTGCAGGATCCCAACCACTATGGCCAGCAGATCCAGCCCCTGAGCGGTGTGGCTTTACAACTGGCCTGGGGCTATTTGCGGCCCAACTCCCGGCCCCTGCGACAGGGGGAACAGGTGCCCTATCGCTTGGCAGATTCTCGCTATTTCCGTGCCCTGCATCTGCAAGTGGAGTTTCCCACTCCTGTGCGGGTGAGCGCCTGTGTGGATTGTCACCCCAGGGCCAATGGGGGGGATTTTGCCAGTCTCTCTCCAGAATGGCAATCTTGAGGAGCGCAACTGAGGCGATGCAGGTGGATCTGGCCACCATTCTGGCAGGCTATGCCCAAGGCTACTTCCTGATGGCCGACGAAGAGACGGGATCCCTGGGTTGGTACGGCACCGACCGGCACGCGGTGATCCCCCTCGATGAGCGATTCCACTGCCCCCGTTCATTGCGGCCCTTGGTGCGCAGCAATCGCTTTCAGGTGCGGCTGAACTGCGCTTTTGAGCAGGTGGTAGAGGGCTGTGCCGCTCGTCCCCAAACCTGGATTAGCCCCGAGCTGAAGCAGATTTACGCAGCTCTGCACCGGTCTGGCTTTGCCCACAGCTTTGAAACCTGGCAGGGAGAGACCTTGGCAGGCGGGATCCTGGGTATTGCCCTTGGGGCAGCATTTATCGGCGAGTCCATGTTCTACCGCATTCCCAACGGCTCGAAGGTGGCCTTGGTGAAGTTGGTGGAGCACTTACGGGAGCGGGGCTTTCGCCTCTTCGACGCTCAGTTGATGAACCCGCACCTGGCCCGTTTTGGTGCCTTTCTCATGGAGGGACAAGAATACCTGAAGCTGCTGCAGCAATGCCTGGGGATCCCTTGTCGGTTCAATTAAATCTGCGATGTTACGATAGCCGCCGGCAAAACATTGCAGCGGCTCTTGGTGGAAAATAGAAAGGGAATCCGTCCCGCTGTTGCAGGCGGATACATCCTGTGGTGGGCCCACACATGGGATCCGATGGGGAGGTTGCCATGAGCCAAAAGCTTCTGTTTGTCTGTCTGGGTAACATCTGTCGCTCTCCCACTGCTGAGGGCATCACCAATCACCTTTTGCGCAGCAGCGGCCATAAGGAAGCAATTATCTGCGACTCAGCAGGTACGGCAGCCTATCACATCGGCAGCCCCCCAGATAGGCGCATGCAACAAGCAGCCCGATGCTATGGCCTAGAGCTACAAGGCAAGGCCCGCCAGATTCGACCTGCCGACCTGCGCGAGTTTGACCTGATCCTGGCTATGGATCGACAAAATTACCGCGACATTCTCAGCTTGGATCCCCAGGGAAAATATGCCGAGAAAGTGCGCCTGATGTGCAGCTATTGCCGCTCTCATTCTGACGAAGAAGTTCCGGATCCCTACTACGGGGGTGAGGCTGGATTCCATTACGTGATCGAGCTGCTCT
>NZ_JANSIM010000289.1:0-3352 GCF_047502655.1 Synechococcus sp. R5-12
AAGCCCACGCTGTACCTGTAGGGTCAGTGATGGGAGTATGTCACAGACGCTGGCAAAGGTGCTGAGGCGATAGGTGGGGGCATTTTGCTCTTGGCGCAGGGCAGCAAAGAGGTTATCCAGTACCAGTCCACTCAGCCAGACACTGCCATAGGTGGCCAGGCCCACCCCTGTCAACCGCAACAGAGGGCCGCGCAGGGAAACCAGGAAAAACCTTTGCAGGGGTCGCGTTTGCGGGAAAAGGCCCAAGCTCACCCCGACTCCGCCCACCCACAGGCTAATTTGCACCAGGCGTAGCAGGCGAATTTGCAGCTCCAAGTAGGATTCCTGCCGTTTGCGTCCGGCCTGTTGTTCGACCAAGACGGGATCCACGCCCGGCTGCTCTTCCCCCGCTAGGCGCTCCTGTACCTCTGCTTGGATGGCCTGGTATTCCGTCTGCAGGGCAGCGCGTTTTTGCTGCAGCCGTCGCCGTTCTCGCTGACAAAGCTGGCTCAGGCTGCCCGCCACAGCCAAGATGCCGAGGGCAATCACCGCTTGGCGGCGCAAAAATTGAGGCTGCCGCTCCCGTTGCGAAGTGCGCAGCGCTTCCTCAACAATGCCGGCTACCTGCTCAGCCCAGTCCATGGGTTGGGCGCCCTGGAATTGAGCATCGAGGGAGGTGATGGTTAGCAAATGTCGCCCATTCACCCGGATAACAGGCTGGTTGGTCTGGCCGTCTAGGGTGACTTCAACCTGCAGCGCCTCTGGATCGAATCCGGCGCTGGCCAACTGGTGCAGGGTTTGTTCAATGGAGCGTACCCGCTGCAACACCGGCGGCAGGCTGCCGGGATCCCCCTGGGGAGCAGTAACCACAAACAAATGCCGCCCATCCAGCGTCACGGCCTCCGCCTGGACAGAGGAGGTGGGGAGGCTAAGCGCTTGCCGCAGCTCTTCTAGGGCATCCAAACGGTTGAGCAAAGGCAGGTTGGGGGCGGTGCCGTTGTTTTCAGCAGCTTCCTGCCCCCATGCGGGCCCGCCTATGGGGGATAGGGCAAAAGATGCACCGAAAAGGAGAGGCCACAACAGGGATCCCGTTTTCCTCGGCTTCGGCCTGCCTACCGTTCCCGTCAGCGGTGCGGGGCACCATTCGCAGCTTCGCAGCATGAGCCGTTTGCGTCAGCGGTGCAGAACACTTTAACGCCTCACTCCAGAAAGAAGAAAGCAATCCCGAGGATGGCATAGGTGGCCAAGAGCAGTAGCCCTTCCAGCCAGTTGGAGCGCCCATCGCTGCTAACGGAATTGATCAGCAGCACCGAGACGGCAATGGCCACCAACTCTACCATGCCGAAGTTGAAGTTCATGGGCTGATGCAGCACATCCCCGGCCAGCACCAGCAGAGGTGCCACAAACAGGGCAATTTGCATCGTCGAGCCCAGCGCCACCGAGAAGGAGAGATCCATCTTGTCTTTCATGGCCACCGTGATCGCCGTCGCATGCTCTGCCGCGTTGCCGATGATCGGCAACAAAATCACCCCCATAAACAGCGGCGTCATGTGAAAGTGTTCCAGCGTATCCTCTAGAGTGCTCACCAACAGTTCCGACTCCAGCGCCACCAGCACCGTCAACCCCAAGAGGATCAGCACCCAAAACCCCAAACCGGCCCGCTCAGGTGGAGCCGTCAGCACTTGGGGAATGGATCCTTCCGCCTGCAAGACCGGATTGGGGGCCAGGCGATTGGCCGCCTCATCTTCTGCGGCTTCTGCTTCGTGAAGGGCGTAGAGGTAACTGTGGGTTTTGAGGGAAAACAGCAAAGTGAGACCGTAAACCCCGATCAGCACCAGGGCTACTGCCGTGGACAGCTCTTGGATGGGGATCTCCCCCAAGTTGGCATCGGTGTAGGTGACCACGCTGGGCAGGATCAAGGCCACCACCGCCAGGTTCATCACCGAGGCATTCATGCGGGCCACCTCGGGTCGAAAGCTCTGCTCTCGAAACTTGATCCCGCCCAAAAACATGGCCAAGCCGGCCACCAAGAGCAGGTTGCTGATGATCGCGCCGGTGATGGAGGCTTTCACCACATCCACCAACCCCGCCCGCAGTGCCACCAAGCCGATGATCAACTCCGCTGCATTGCCAAAGGTGGCGTTGATCAGCCCCCCGACTGTCGGCCCTGTCAAGGCCGCGATCTCTTCCGTGGCCTGACCCATAAACTTCGCCAAGGCCACCACCGCCAAAGCCGCACAGAGGAAAACCAGGTTGGGATCCCAGCCCCGGAAGTGCCCCACCCAAGATAGGGGAACCCCCAACAGCAGCAGGAACATTATGCTGTTCAGACCTCTCTGCCAACCTGATGCAGAGCGATCCGGCGAAACCAAAGGATTTGCGTTAGCCAGGGTCATGGTTCACAAGGGGAGAAAAGGTAGCGACGATGGAGGCTGTTTGGGTTTCGGGGAGCCAGATCCCCCATGGCCAGGAGTGACCATCTCCAAGAGTCTAACGGCTGCGAGGGGAGGTTGGATAGGTGCTGCTGGCTAGAGGGAGATAACCCGGTTGCGCTGCAACTGCCGGGCGATCTCGGCTCCCAATTGATCGGACAGATGCTGGGGATCGGCGATTTTCAAAAAACTGCTGCCCTCTACCTCAAAGGGAAAGGATCCCTCGATGCCGTCGCGGGGGAGTTGTACCAGCAGCAATTGTTCGGGGCGCTTCGATTGCAGGGCATAGCCCAACTCCAGACAGACCTGAGGGCTGGGTAGGGGACGCCCCCGGCCATTCACCTGCACAGGGGTTACATCGGCCACCACCAGCAGCGCGTGCTTGAGCTTGCGAATCAAGGCCGCATCGATGAGCGGGGTCTCAGCCTCAGCGGGAAGGGATCCCTGCAGCTGTAGGGGCACAACCGGCCCGTGGTTGCGATTGAGGGTCTCTACCACGGCTTGCAATGCCCGGTGCAGAGTGGCGCTGGAGTCGGGGTAATCCGATTGGCCGCAGAAGTAGATGACCGGCTCGGTCATGTTCAGGGTGGCCCGCTTATTAAAGTAGATCTCACGGCTGATCAAATCGAGGTTGGAGATGCTGTAGGCGCCGCTGCCTTCGATGTAAAACTCCACCAGCTCTCCTTCCAGGTAGCGCTGCCACCATACGGAAGCCTTCACCTGCTCCACATCGTCGAGAAAGTCGGCCCGCATCGCCGTTTTCAAGAGGCCGGTACGGCTCAGGCGCAGGTCGGGGGCCCTCTGTTGGACTTGAGAAGCAGACAACACCGAATCCAAATACCAGGCTTTCAGGACGATGATCGCCATGGGATCCCTCTGCGCTCAGCCTTAAAGGTACGTGACATACTCCCACACTCATGCTGACGCAAAGCGCTCCGCGC
>NZ_JANSIM010000005.1:0-7887 GCF_047502655.1 Synechococcus sp. R5-12
AGATAGGCAGGATGCGATCGCTTCTTTCCTGAACCATGTTCAGGGGAGTTCAGCGTGAATGTATCAGGTCAGCCCCAGCCCTAGGGCAAGATGAGCATGCCATCCCCAAAGGAATAGAAGCGATATCCCTGCTCGATGGCCTCTCGGTAGAGAGCCAGCAGCCTTTGCCGCCCGATCAGCGCAGCCACCAGCATCATCAGGCTGGAGCGGGGCAGGTGAAAATTGGTGACCAGTCCCTGAACCACCCGCCAGGAGTAGCCGGGGTAGATGAAGAGATCGCTTTTCCCCTGCCAAGGCTGCAAGGTGCCAGAGGCTGCCGCGGTTTCCAAAGAGCGCACCACAGTCGTTCCCACCGCGATCACCCGCCCCCCTCGGGCTTGGGCTTTTTGGATGGCTGCCACCGTTTCTGCCGGCACCTTGAGCCACTCGCTGTGGAGACGATGCTCGGTTACCCGCTCCGCTTCCACCGGTCGGAAGGTACCCAAGCCGATGTTCAGGGTGATGTAGGCCGTTTGGATCCCTTTTTGGGCCAGCCGCTCCAGCAGCTCCTGGGTAAAGTGCAGCCCTGCCGTGGGAGCAGCCACCGAGCCGGGGTGTTTGGCCCAGAGGGTTTGGTAGTCTTCAGGGCGAACTTGTCCTGAGCCTGGGGATCTGGAAGCCTTGATGTAGGGAGGAAGCGGGATCCGGCCCACCTGTTCCAGGATTTCCTCAAAAGGTTGCGCCCCTTCCCACTCAAACTGCACCACTCGCCCGCCGGTTTCCAGATCCAAAGCCAGAATGGTGGCCCTCAGCCCAGAGGGGGATCCCTGCTTGCTCCAAAAACCAATCCGATCCCCCACCTTCACCCGTTTGCCCGGCCTGACCAAAACCCGCCAGCTCCACGCCTGATCCGGCAGAGGTTGCGCGGCGGCAGGGATCCCTTCCAGGCAAGGCTCCAGCAGCAACACTTCGACCCGCGCCCCAGAGGGTTCCTTAGCCCCGAACAGGCGGGCCGGGATCACCTTGGTATCGTTGAGAACCAGCAGATCCCCCTCCCGCAGGTAGTCAGGCAGATGGCAGAAGCGGCGATGCTCGTGCCTATCCGGGTACACCACCAGCATCCGCGCCTGATCCCTGGGCTCCACCGGCGTTTGCGCAATCCGATCTGGAGGGAGGGTGTAGTCGTAGGAAGCTGTGAGCAGATCCGGATTGGGCTCCCTATCGCCCAAAGGCTCAGCCTCACCGGGGGGAGCGGCAGCAGGCGAAAAAGAGTCATCCATGGAGATGAATCAAGATGGGGTTCTACGTGGATCCAGCATAGCCAACCGGATCCCGCCAACCCTCTCCCTTTTGAGGGAAGCAGCTAAACCTTGGCCACCACCACCTGCTGCGGCTGATCCTGATACTTGCCAGCGCGGTCGGCGTAGGTCACTTGGCAGGGATCCCCTTCCAGAAACAGAAGCTGGACCACCCCTTCGTTAGCGTACACACGGCAGTCGGCGCTGGAGGCGTTGGAAAACTCCAGAGTGAGATAGCCCCGCCATCCCGCCTCAGCGGGCGTCAGGTTGGCAATCAGGCCCACCCTGGCATAGGAAGATTTGCCAATGCAGATCACGGTAATGTTATCCGGAACTTGCAGCCGCTCCAAAGACACCCCCAACCCATAGGAGTGGGCCGGGATGATAAAGTAATCCCCCATCTCGTCGTGGTGCAGCTCCACCGCTTCCAGATTCTTGGGGTTAAACCGTTTGGGATCCACCACTGTGCCGGGCACATGGCGAAAGATCTTGAACTCCACCGGCGACAGGCGGATGTCGTAGCCATAGGAGGACAGCCCGTAACTCAAAACAGGCCGAGATTCAACAGCGCGCACCAGCTCAGGACAGAAGGGCTCAATCATCCCTCGCCGCGCTTGCTCACAGATCCAGCGGTCGTTTTTCAACATGGCTACAGCCGGCTTCCTGGAGAGTGAGGGCACATCTGGTGGACAAGCTCCAGTCTTATTGGGACTCTGCCCCCCTGACGCGACCCGTGTTGCCTAGGTCTTTCGGAGCGGAAACTGTTTGCGCTAGCGGTGCGGAGCAACATGGGCTGCTGTAGGCATAGCACCTGTGCCGCTGACTTGAGGGGGATCCAGAGAGCAGGCAACATTCCCATCGGCAGTGCGCAGCCCTGGGCCTGGGATGCCACGTAGGCGCAGCTGCGTGATCAAGTCGGCCCGCTCCAGAAACGAATCTGGCATCTCCGGCCCGGTGATCACCATGTCCATGGAGATGGGGCGCTGGTCGATTAAGCTCAGCACTTCCGCTTCTGGGATCAGGCCCAACTTCACAGCCAAGCTCAGCTCATCCAACACCACCAAGTCATAGCGGCCACTCCTGACAGCCTCCTGGGTAAATTGCCACAGCTCATCCAATGCCACCCGCTCCTCAGGCTCTAGGTGAGGTGTATCGATGCAGCGGTGCAGGCGACAACGAACCCACTCCAAGGATCTGCCCAGGGAGAGACGATTTGCGGGCCCCTGATTGATCCCACCCTTGAGAAATTGCACGATCAGCACCCGCGTTCCCTGGCCTGCCAAGCGCATCGCCTGAGCCATGACAGGCGTAAACATGCCCCGGCTGGGGTGGGTGTAAAGCTGCAGGGATCCCTGGGGAACCAACTGGGCGGAGAGGGATCCATTCTGCTGAAGGAAAAGCTCGCCGGCAGCAGGGCTGGCTTGAGCCGCAGGCTGTTTGGCGCGGGCTACAGGAGCGGCATCCTTGGAGGAAGGCATAGGATTTGGAGAAGCAGTGCAAACCACGTTCTATCTCGCGAGCAGGCTAGAGAACACGGCCCTAGGTTACAAGGCCTACAAGTGGTGGAGAGCGTCGGCTATGGATTCCATGAAACACCACCTGTGCGTATCCGTCAATGAGTCGGTTCTGCTTCTAGCTGGCATACAAATCATCCCCAATAGAGTAATAGAAAATACAATCCTTGCCCATCCTAGCCTTTTGGCACAAGAGGCAATACCTGAAAAGCTTTGACAGGGGATCTCAATAAAATTTCAGGCCTAGCCCAGAAGCTTGTGTGTGGGGCTATCTCACTTGAGTATAGAGGTGCTCTATAAAAATTTGAGAAAAAGATCAATTTCTTCCAAATAAGATTAACTCTCACAAACAGGAATGCCAGTACCAGCAGCCCACCCACGAGAGAGGAGCAAGGGTCAACCTACCCCAAAAGCCTTGTCCACCAGGAGAGATAGTCATTTTTAAAACAACTATACATTTGGTCGGGAGCCGGGTAGGCCTACACATTAGCGAACATTCGTAGTAGAGAGAATTGTAACCAAAAGTCCAAGGAGTTAATTTCTAACCTCGAGAGTGAAGAAATATAAATTCGTCAATCATCTTCGTCAAAAAATGGATTATTGACAATACTTTTTTGAAAACCAGCATCTGATTTAGCAGAAGCGTAAAGAATTGCGTGCCTTTTATACTCTGAGGTCGTCTTCTTCAAGAGATCGCCTCTTTGATCATTTTTCTTACCGGTCTCAAGGCCAATGTTTTCTACTTAAATCTCTATTTCTGTTATGAGAAATGAGCATTGGGCGTTCAGTTTGGATCCTACTTAAAATTGACCTGAAAAAGCTCTGGGGCTTTGGGTGCTGAGATTGCCGGGATCCCATTGCGCAATCAAAGCCGAGTCCTTCCTCTGGCGGGGGGAGAGATCTTTTTCTTGAGAAGGTAGATCCAATCCTGGAGAATACCTGCCCCCTCCTCCAATCAGCCAGGAAGTCCGGGGATCCCACCCTCGATCCCTGGATCAAAGGGAAAAGACTCTATCCCGCCGGCACAAAAGTTTTCTGTCACCGACTTGGGCTTGGGAAAAACCCTAGGCCATTGTGAACTCGGGGTGTACGCCGCCGGGAGGGACTGGGATCCGTCTCGCTGTTGAGTGGGCTGGCTTCTGGGTGTCGGTGTTCCCAATTGACGGCTTCTCCCCCCAGCACCAAGGTGGAAGCATTGCCCCCATCCAAGTTCAAGGCATGGCGACAGCCCAATTGCTGCATCAACTGCGCCATCTCCAGCAGGGTGAGCCCTTGATTTTCCTGGGCATTGCCGGCGGTCACCAGCAGCAAATGTCCGCTGTCCAGTTGGCCAATGGCACTGCGGGCGGCTCGCTGCCTGCGAAAGAGGGGCTGAAATCCCTCCAATCGGGCATCCAAAACCACCTGTCCATCCAAGAGCAAGAGCGGCCCTGCGCCCAAGAGGTGAGGATAGGCTTCCAGCTCAGGCGGATCCAAGCGCAGATAAAAGCTGAGGCGATCCCCGGGAACCAGCTTGCGGGCTTCTAGGGCACCTTCTAGCCCCCGCCCTGCCAATACATACCCCTCACTGGGAATCTGTACCGTTAAACTGCCGGCCAGGCCAGCCATCAGAATCTCTTGCACCCGATCCTCCCGCACCATCACGAGCATTTCGTCGTCCGTTTGGGTGGTGTAGGTGGATCCCCAGTCGGGGGTGAACTGGGAGATGCCGGGCAGGATATAGCCTGTATTGATGCCCACCACTGGGATTTGATCCCCAATGGCATTGCGCAGCTCTGCTTGCATCCGCAAACGGGCAAAGCGCACGGATCCCCCTTCTTGCCCTGCCGTCCCATCCGACCAGGCGATGACCCCACGACCCAAAATGGGGCTGGAGATCCAACGGCCATCCCGACGAATTGCCCCCAGCGGCTGACGGGTGTTGCGGTTGAAAAACCCACCGTTAATGGCGGCTACTGCCCCCTGTTCGGGGCCAAAGGAAGACAGCTCCCCCAAACCCACCAGCCCCGCGCGTGCAGCCCAGATAGGCCGCAGTTGGCCCGCTGCGAGAGAAATGACCACGATAGAAACGGGGATCCGATTGTCTCCAACCCAAACCTCCTTCTGGTACAAAGGGATCCCTTGCACCACCCGCACCGGCTGCACACCGAGGGTCACCTGAGCTTGAGCAGCCACGCTGGGCAAAAAGAGAGCAGCAGTGCAGGCTAACCCCCAGCCCATGACCCAGGCGCTCAGCTTGGTTTTGGACATGTCTTCACGTCTTTAGGGCTTCACCATTGTCATTGGGAGATGATTATCCCCCTGCGGCAAAGGTTCCCATCACAATGAGCGACAACAGGATCCCGGGAAAGAGCAGCGTCACCAAGATCAGCAGTTCGGAAAGGGTCATCGGGGAATGCTACCTACTTAAGGATTGAGCCAACACAGCAGCCCTAATTTTCACCCTAGCGATCCTATGGAAGTGGCCCAGGATCCCTTTGGGATCCCTTAACACTCGATCACCGGTTTTTGCGGCTGCCCGTGCATGCCATCTCTCGCTCTGCCGACAGTATCCTGGCAAGGGGAAAGCCTTATCCAACGGTTCCTATGGGCATCCAAGGCAAACGCATTGCCGTCGAACCCGGCCATCTTCGCCCCTGGCTCAAAGAGGCTGTTTTGGCAGGGGGTGGCGAAATTGTGCCCCTGGCAGAAGCAGAAGCCTTGGTCTGGGCCGATGCCTTTGATGTGCCCGGCCTGAAGTGCTGTCTGGCGGAAGGGAAAGGGATCCGCTGGGTGCAGCTGCCCTGGGCGGGGGTAGAGCCTTTTGTCCGGGCAGGGGTTTTGCATCCTGCCTATGTGTGGACTTGTGGCAAGGGAGTCTATGCTCAACCGGTGGCAGAACATGCCTTGGCCTTGACCTTGGCCGGCTTGCGCGACTTGAAGATCCGCGCCTTGGCCCAAACGTGGCAGGAAGGCTCCGGTACCAGCCTCTGGGGCAGCCGCGTGGTCATTTTTGGGGCCGGGGGCATCGCCCAAGAGTTGATCAAGCTGTTGCAGCCTTTTCAGTGCTCCATCGACGTGGTGCGTCGCAAGGCGGATCCCTTGCCGGGGGCCACGCGGGTGGTGACACTCGCGGAACGGCAAACGGTGTTGGCAGGGGCAGATGTGGTGATCCTGGCTTTGGCCCTCACGCCGGAAACCGAGGGGATCATCGCCCAAGCTGAGTTGGAGCAGATGGGATCCCAGTGCTGGCTGGTGAATGTGGCGCGAGGCAAGCACATCGTGACCTCCGACTTGGTGGCCGCCCTGCAGCAGGGGGTCATTCGCGGGGCCGCCTTGGATGTCACGGATCCCGAACCCCTACCGGATGGGCATCCCCTCTGGAGCTTGCCCAACTGCCTGATTACCCCCCACACTGCTCTTACCGATGCCATGATTGTCCCAGCCCTCTCTAAGCGGGTGCGAGAAAATGTGCGGCGCTTCCGGGCCGGGGATCCCTTGCTGGGGGTGGTGGATCCGGTTTTGGGGTATTGAGTCCTCTAGCCCCCCTCCCTTGGGGAGCCTGGGATCAGAACATTTGGCGCCAAACCCTACTGCGAAGCCATCTCCCGCACGCGGGCAGCAATGGCCTTGGCCATTTCCTGAGTGCCGACGGGATCCCCTGTGGCCAGGTCATAGGTGACCTGCTTGCCCTCGGCGATCACCGCCTGCACCGCCGCCTCCACCCTTGCGGCAGCCTCTCGCTCTCCTAGGTAGCGCAGCATCATCGCCCCGGAGAGGATCAGAGCGCAGGGGTTGACTTTGTTTTGGCCAGCGTACTTGGGAGCAGAGCCGTGAATGGCCTCAAAAACCGCAATGCCGTCGCCGATGTTGGCCCCCGGCGCCACCCCCAGCCCGCCGATCATCCCCGCGCACAAGTCGGAAATGATGTCCCCATAGAGGTTGGTGAGCACCAGCACATCGTAGAGCTGCGGCTTTTGCATCAGTTGCATGCACATGTTGTCCACGATGCGATCTTCAAACTCGATGTCGGGATACTCCTGGGCCACCTCCCGCGCCACCTGCAGAAACAAGCCATCGGTGAATTTCATGATGTTGGCTTTGTGCACTGCCGTCACCTTCTTGCGGCCATTCTGGCGGGCGTACTCAAAGGCAAATTTGACAATGCGGCGGCTGCCGAAGTCCGAAATGGGCTTGATGCCGATGGCGGATCCCTCGCGGATGGGTTTGCCGGAAAGGCGCATCATTTCCTCCCGCGCCTGGATGGCTTCCGGCGTGCCCCGTTCAAACTCGATCCCGGCATAGAGATCTTCGGTATTTTCCCGCACCACCACTAGGTCGATGTCTTGAAAAGGGCTTTTGACACCGAGCATGGATTTGGCCGGGCGCAGATTGGCGTAGAGATCCAGCTCCTTGCGAATGGCTACGTTGACCGAACGAAAGCCAGTACCTACGGGAGTGCCAATCGGCCCTTTGATCGCCACTTTGGTTTCCCGAATGGACTCCAACACCTGGGGCGGCAAGGGGGTGCCGTATTTTTCAATCACCTCCACCCCTGCCTCTACCGGGATCCATTCGAACCGAACCCCAGTAGCCTCCAAGACCGTGGTCATCGCCTTGGCCACTTCCGGGCCGATGCCATCCCCAGGGATCAAAGTCACACGATAGGCCACAGATGCTTCTCCTCGCAGTGTTAACGACAGCGCAAAAACTCCGCCTTGCCAGCGTGAGAGGATCCCTCCACCAGACAGGTTAGAGAACCGGGAACCCTTGAGCTTAAACGACTATAGAACAGGTTGAGACCGAAAATGCTGCGTCCGCTACCTTGAAAAGACTGGGCTGGGGACAAGATTAGGAACTCGGCGGCAAAGAGATCCGCAGTTCCACCACTGTGCCACTGCCAAAGCGGCGACTACGCCAAGCAATGCTTGCCCCGATCAACTCGGCTCGGTAGCGCATGTTGAGCAACCCGTGGCCATGGCCGGGCGGCTGGGCGGGATCCGCCCCACTCTTGGACTCCGGCATACCACAGCCATCGTCGATGATCTTCAGCTCCAAGTGGGTGTAGGGAGCGTAAACTACCCGACTCCGACCGCTAAAGCGGTACGGAGCGGGCT
>NZ_JANSIM010000001.1:0-6062 GCF_047502655.1 Synechococcus sp. R5-12
TAAATTATTCTCTCTATCCTAACATAAGATCAACACGACCTAGGATCCCCAGTCTCTCCCTCTCTTTTCAGGCGAGGGGATCTAGCCGTTCCACTGCACGCGCACCTCATCTCCCACTTTGAAACCCAAGGCACGGCTGGCATTGCCCCGGTTTTGCACGATCTCCACCCAGCCGGAGCTGCCCACCAGGGCTAGCACTTCCCCAACTTCTCCCTCAGCAAAGGTGGCCACGGAGCGGACGGGGATCCCTTTGATCCAGGCGCTCCAGCTTCGACCTTCCACCCACTGTCCGGGCAAGTTGGTGATGCCGTTGCCGAAGTGATCGATGGCCTGGACCAGGCCGCGACAGCCGTTGGTCTCCATCTGGGGTGGCGGCCACTCCCAGCGGGTTAGTTCTGCTACGTCTAGGGGATCTCCCAGCTCCGCCAAAGGGATCCCGTTGGCCAGATGAGCGGCAACCGGGGCAAAAATATCCCGCCCATGAAAGGTGCGGCTGGGAGAGGGGGTGCGCCAATAGCGGGGCCGGTTGAGTTCCACAGCAGCCAGCGCCGGAGTTTGGGCCAAAACGCCGCTGAACAGGCCATTGTCAGGGCCAACCAAAAAGCCCGTCTCGGTTTGGATGGCTACCGCCCGGCGGCTACTCCCCACCCCTGGATCCACAACGGCCAGGTGAATGGTGCCCGACGGCAGATAGGGGTAGGCCGTCATCAGGGCCAAGCGAGCCGCCGCCACATCCTGAGGCGGGATCCCATGGCTGAGGTCGATGAGTTGAGCCTGTGGGGAAAGGGTATGAATCACCCCTTTCATAATGCCCACATAGGGATCCTGCAGGCCAAAATCCGTCAACAGGCTAATAAAAGGCATACCCTTTTGAGGCTTGAGGATCCCAGTTTAAGGATCCCAAAAGATAACAGCGCTTATGGATGGGGTGGCTAGCGGGCAGCAAGAGCAGGTTGCGGGCGCTCATACACCTGCCCCAAACGCGCCAACTGCTGCACCAGCAAGCTCAAGAACAGGCCCACATCGGTAACAATCCCCACCGACTCCAGGGATCCCCGATCGGCCAGCTTGGTCACCACCGCCGGGTTAATGTCCACGCAGATCAGCTTGACCCCGGCAGGCGTCATGTTCCCGGCACCAATGGAGTGCAACATGCTGGAGAGCATCAGCACCATGTCGGCCCCCTGCAGCAGCCGCGCATAATCCTGTTGGGCCTTGATCAGATCCATCTCCGTATCTGGCAGCGGCCCATCGTCGCGGATGGATCCCGCCAGGGAGAAGGGCACCTGAGCGCGAATACACTCGTAGAACACCCCGCCGGTAATCACGCCCGCTTCCACCGCAGCTCGGATGCTGCCGTACTTGCGGATGAGGTTGATGGTTTTGAGGTGATGCTTGTGGCCGCCCTTGACCGGCGTGCCCCGCGACAGATCCACCCCCAGCGAGGTGCCGTAGAGATTCTGCTCCAAATCGTGAACGGCAATGGCATTGCCCCCCAACAGCGCCTGCACATAGCCCTCCCGAATCAGGGTAGCCAAGTGGGATCCGCCGCCTGTGTGGATGACCACCGGCCCTGCCACCACCACCGTTTTGCCGCCCCGCTCCTTGATTTGCCGCAGCTCCCAGGCAATCTGCTCCACCAGGATCTCCACCCGCCGCTCGCTGGAGACCCCCGATCCCATAAAGGTAAACTCCTGGGAAGAGCGCTCTTTGCTGGCCTGGCGCACGGTGCGGATCCCTTCCACCCCACACACCACGGCATCCCCCACCTGCAAATCTCGAATCAGGGTGCAATAGGCTGAAAACTCCGTCTTGCCATTGCAATCGGATCCCTTGACCACGATCACCCCATCCATGCGCTGCCGCTGCACCGGGATCCACTGGCCGGCCACCCGCACCTGCGTGGGGTAGATGGTGGTGACATAAAAATCGTCGGGCGCTACCCCTGCTTTCTCTACCCGCTCCAGACGGGCATCTTGCTGGGTTTCCTCCGAGAGACGGGCCCCCTGCTCGATCAAGGCGCTGAGAATGGTATCCAGGGTCTCTTCGGTGGGAGCGGAAACGGCCAGTTCCACCGTGGAAGTGCTCTGCCGTTTTTCCCCAAGCTGAAACTTGAGGATCTGGAAGCTGCCGCCATTGTCGACAATGCAATCGACGGCTCTGGTGAGCAGGTCGCTGTCCACCAAGTGTCCCTGGAGGGTCACCGTCCGGCTGAGCACCGTGGCCACCGGATCGGTTTGGGGAGCCACCGTCTCGTCGAGGCGCAATGTCAAGCACTTGGCCGCCCCACCGGCTTTCAGGAACTCCGTCAGCTCCGTCTGCACCACCGCAAATCCCCGCTCCTGTAGGGTGGCTTCCAGCTCTGGGCTGACCCGATTCACCAAGATCGTGCCGTTCACATCCACGGCATTGCAGGCAAAGTGAATGGCATCCGCCTCCTGAACCGGGATCCGCTTTTCAGGGGGCACCCGCATCTCGATCAAGCGGTTGGAATAGGCATCAAAAGCCGGTGGATAGTAAAGCAAATAGCCTTCGGAGAGGGGGCAAAAGCAGGTGTCTAGGTGGTAGAACCGCTCGTCCACCAGCCGCAAAGACAACACCTCGATCCCCAGCCACTTGGCCAAGTAGGGGTGAGACTCCAACATGGAGCGAAAGCCGTAGCCCGCCCACAGCCAGCGCCCTGCCCGATCCAACAGAGCATCTCCCGCCCCCTCAAAAGCCAGGGCCGGCGGCAGCTCATAGACGGTGTAGCCCTGTTCCTCAAACCAAGCCTTGAAATGGGGCTGTTCCCCCTGCCGCTCTGGGTGATAAAAACGGCTCAGCACCACCTTGGATCCCAGGATGAGCCCAGCATTCGCCGTAAACACCATATCCGGCCATCCCGGCACCGGCTGGATCAGCTTCACCTCCGCCCGCTGCGAGAGATGCCGATAAAGAGCCTGCCACTGCTGCAGCGCCCGTTCTCGCGAAGAGCGGTGAACATTCCCCACCATCCAGGGGTTGATCACATAGTCCACCTCGTAGTGATCGGGTGGGCACATCAAATACCGAATGGCACCAGGCATAGATCTCAGAGCGCAATCTGCAGCAGGGCATCCCCTAGATTAGCAGTTGCGTGAGCAGCATCCTCAAGAATCATGAAAGAATCATTATTTGTGGGAATCTTTCGCCAGCTCTGGCTGCAGTGGGCTGGGATCGGCAATGTTGGGCAACTCCAGACAGTAGCCCGCCCCATAGACGGTTTTGATGTACTGGGGGTGGCGGGGATCCGGCTCCAGCTTGGTGCGCAGGTGGCGGATGTGAACACGGATGGTCTCGATGTCGTCGTCGGGCTCGTAGCCCCACACCTCCTGCAGGATTTCGCTGGGGGAAACGGTCTGCCCATGTCGCTGCATCAGACAGTGGAGCAGGTCAAACTCCAGGTGGGTGAGCTTGATCGTTTTGCCGAACCACAACGCCTCAAAGCGCTCCGGCACCAGCGTGAGAGGGCCATAGGTGAGGATCTCCCCATGCTTGGCCGCCTGTGGGATCCGGTCTGAACGACGCAGCAGGGCCCGCACCCGCACCAGCAGCTCCTGCACCTCAAAAGGCTTGGTCAGGTAGTCGTCGGCACCGGCATTAAAGCCCTCGATCTTGTCCTGGGTTTGGCCGAGGGCGGTGAGCATCAAAATCGGGATCTCGCTGGTGCGCTCCTCCCGCCGCAAGCGCTGACAAACGGTCAGGCCATCTACCTGGGGCAGCATCAGGTCGAGGATGATCAGATCGGGGAGAACTTGCAGAGCCAGTGCTTGTCCGCGCACCCCATCGGTGGCCTTCACAACCTCGTAGCCCGCCAACTCCAGATTGATGCGCAGGATATCCAGAATCGAAGGGTCGTCCTCAATAATGAGTATGCGAGCCATAGCCGGTTGCAGCCCAAACTGCGGATAAAACGTTTTGTTAAATGTGCTAACAAAGAGCCGAAGCTTTACGACTGGAAGTTTACTTAATTTTAGCCTCATTGCAAATCTTACTGCGAAGTTAACCCGCAGGGTTGCCCAGCCCGGAGCCGGATGCAGGGGAAACTTTTCAACCCGTTTGGGGCAAATGGGTGCGTTTTTAAGGCCTACGGCCCGCTATCGCGAACGGATCTCCCTTTGGGGGAAGTGCTCCGCACCGCTGGCGCGAACGCGGCGATGAGGCGGCGGGTGTAGTCCTGCTGCGGCTGCTGGTAGATCTGGGAGGTGGGGCCAAGCTCTTCGATGCGGCCCCGGTTCATGACCATGATGCGGTCGCTCATGAACTTGACCACGCTCAGGTCGTGGGAGATGAATAGGTAGGTCAGCCCCAGTTCCTCCTGCAGATCCTTGAGCAAGTTCAGCACCTGGGCCTGCACGGAGACATCCAGAGAAGACACCGCCTCATCGCAGACGATCAGGCGCGGCTCCGAGGCCAGGGCGCGGGCAATACAGATCCGCTGCCGCTGTCCTCCGGAAAACTGGTGGGGCAGGCGATCCAGCGCTTCCGGATCCAACCCTACCCGTTCAAACAGGCGTTGGGCCCGTGCTCGTCGCTCAGCAGCATTTCTCCCAATCCCGTGCAGGGCCATTGGCTCTATGACGCTGGCTCCCACACTCATGCGTGGATCCAGTGAGGCTGCCGGATCCTGAAAGATCAGCTGAATCTCGCGGCGGAGACGACGTAAGCGTTGGGGCGGCAAGCGGAGCAGCTCCTCGCCGTCGTAGATCAGCTGGCCAGAGCTGGCACGGACCAGGCGCAACAGGGTTCGCCCCAGGGTGGTTTTGCCGCAGCCGGACTCTCCCACCAGCCCCAAGGTCTCTCCGGGGTAGAGGTCAAAGCTGATCCCATCCACAGCTCGGATCTCGCCCACCTGGCGGCCAAATGGCCCTCGACGGACGGCGTAGTGGGTTCGCAGATCCCGCACCTGCAGCAGGGGGGGCTGACTGTACAGCCGGCGCAGCCGTTCTTCCTCTAAGGACTCCGTCCCGCTTACGCGAACGGCAGCCGGGATCTCCACTTGCTGCCACTGCTCCTCCAGGGATCCCCCTTTTTCCAGAAAATCCTGGACGGTGGGCAACCGCCGCAACCGCCGCTCCAACACCGGGCGACAGGCCAACAGGCCGCGGGTGTAGGGATGCTGGGGATCCCGAAAGATCTGCTCCACCGATCCCTGTTCCACAGCTTGGCCCCGGCGCATCACCACCACCTGATCTGCCAGTTCGGCCACCAAATTGAGATCGTGGGTGATGAAGAGGATGGCCATCTGCCGGTGCTGCTGCAGCTCCCAGAGCAGGCGCAGGATTTCCGCTTGCACCGTAACATCTAGAGCGGTGGTCGGCTCATCGGCAATCAACAGTTGGGGATTGGAGGCGATGGCACAGGCGATGGCCGCCCGTTGGATTTGGCCGCCGGAGAGCTGATGAGGGTAGCGCTCCAGCATCTGGGGAGAAAGCTGCACCTCCTCAAACAGGCGAATGGCTTGGGCGCGGATCTCCGCCGGGCTCAGGGAGGTGTTGGCCCTCAAGGTTTCCTGTAACTGCTGGCCACAGGTGTAGAGGGGGTTGAGGGCGGTGCTCGGCTCCTGGAAAATCATGGCGATCTGGGATCCGCGATAGCGCCGCCGTTGCCGGGGATCCAACTGCAGCCAGTCCACCGTTCCGTTGGGGCCCTTGAAGAGGATTTTGCCCTCCACCCGGGCCGAGCTGGGCAGCAGATCAATCAGCGTCAGGGCGGTCATGGTTTTGCCGGATCCCGACTCCCCCACCAGGCCCAAGGTCTGGCCGATCCCGATCTGGAAAGACAGCCCATCCACCACCGGGGATCCCGAGGGCTCGCCAGCTGCACGGCTGGGCAAGAAAACCCGCAGCCCTTGTACGGTCAGCAAGGCAGAATCGGCAGTAGAGACAGCCTCAGTCATGGCGACGAAAGTGCTCCGCACCGCTGGCGCGAACGCATTAGGGGAATTGGCAGGATTATAGACTACCGCCCCCGCCTTGGCCTCCAAAGTGCTCCGCACCGCTGACCAAAAGGCGCGGCAAGCCCCGTCCTTCAGGGCAGGGAAG
>NZ_JANSIM010000054.1:0-12037 GCF_047502655.1 Synechococcus sp. R5-12
CCCCCTTGCCCACCAGATCGCCCAACAATTCCCCCGTCTCCGCATTGAACACCACAGTACCGCAGGGCACCCGCACCAGCCGATCCGCACCACTGGCCCCGCTGCGATGGTTGGGCCCCCCTTTGGCCCCGTGTTCCGCCTTGATCACCGGTTGAAAGCGAAAATCCAACAGAGTTTGCAGGCCGGGATCGGCCACCAAGATCACCGAGCCGCCCCGCCCTCCATTGCCGCCGGATGGCCCCCCAGCCGGCACATACTTCTCACGGCGGAAGGCAACGATGCCATCCCCGCCATTTCCCCCTTGCACTTCAATTTCGGCTTGGTCGATAAAGTGCAATTGCTCTTCCTCCGAATCTTCTATCTTTCAGCTTGGCAAGATGCCGGGAAACTTGCCACAAAAGACGCTCCTCTAAGCTACGATGGTATTTCCCAGCCACATCCTCCCCAGGTGGGAAAGTGGAAGTGGGATCCTGCCAAACTCGATTGGCCTTCTACCCTTTATCCCGCGCAACTGATCTGTTACTGCACCCCTATGAGTCGATTCACCGCTGCCGATGTAGGTTTTACCACTGAAGACTTTGCCGCCCTTCTGGATAAGTACGACTATCACTTCAGCCCTGGCGAAATTGTGGCGGGTACAGTCTTCTCGGTGGAGCCACGCGGTGCCTTGATCGATATCGGGGCCAAAACGGCTGCCTTTCTGCCGCTCCAGGAGATGTCGATTAGCCGCCTGGAAGACCCGCACGAGATGCTGCAGCCGGGAGAAACCCGCGAGTTTTTTATCCTCACCGAAGAAAACGAAGAGGGACAACTCACTCTTTCCATCCGTCGCATCGAGTACATGCGGGCCTGGGAACGGGTACGGCAGCTCCAGAAAGAAGATGCCACCGTTCGCTCAACCATTTTTGCTACCAACCGAGGTGGAGCCCTGGTGCGGATTGAGGGGCTGCGGGGCTTTATCCCCGGATCCCACATCAGCACCCGCAAGCCAAAAGAAGAGCTGGTGGGCGAAGAGCTGCCCCTGAAGTTTCTGGAGGTGGACGAAGACCGCAACCGCTTGGTGTTGAGCCATCGCCGCGCCTTGGTGGAGCGGAAGATGAACAAGCTGGAAGTGGGCGAGGTGGTGGTTGGCACGGTGCGGGGCATCAAGCCCTATGGTGCCTTCATCGATATTGGCGGCGTCTCCGGCCTGCTGCACATTTCCGAGATCTCCCACGATCATGTTGACACGCCCCACAGCGTCTTCAACGTCAACGACGAAGTGAAGGTGATGATCATCGATCTAGATGCGGAGCGGGGGCGGATCTCGCTGTCCACCAAGCAACTGGAGCCCAATCCCGGCGACATGATTCGGGATCCCAAGCTGGTTTACGAGAAGGCTGAGGAAATGGCAGCCAAGTACCGTGAGCAACTGCTGGCCGCTAAGCAAGGACAAGCGGCAGAGGCCCCACCGGAAGTGGTGGAAGAGGAGCTGGAATACGCGGCGACGGCTGTGGAATGAGGGCAAGCTTGGCGCCATCTCTGCCTGCGATGAGACTGAGGTTAGGAGCCTTCAGCTCCGCTGGCGTGGGTGGCTCGTGGGAGCGGGGCAGCCCAGGCTCCTAGGGAGACGGGTACTGCTGCTGTGGCGAAGTAGGCCGACGGCGCTCATGCAGGGCTGCAAACCTGCGCCAGTAACGGGAATCCCCCGCTCCTGAGCTTGAGGAGCCGGTCAAAGACTGTAGATCTGCCCATCCATGAGCAGATGGGTGATGCCTTTCTTTTGCAGTTGGGTGCGCACAATCTCCAGAATGTAGCCGGGAAACTGGATTACCCGGTAGGGTGGGTAGGTGTTGCTGCCCCGACGGCTCATTTCGGAAAAGCGGCGGGCCACCTTGTGGTTGTCGAAAATGGGCAGCGTATTGGCGTTATCCATCCCTTCGATGGGCAGGGATCCCGAGCCAAAGAATTCCTTAAGGGGGCGGGTGGTCAGTTCTTGGTAGCGGTCAACAACGACATAGCAGGTTTCCGGTAGGGTGAGCTCTTCCAGGGGTAATACCTGAATTTGATAGCCGGGATCGGTGAGGGGATCCTCTTCTGGCCCATCTTCATCTTCTAAGGGATAGTCAGGGTCGTCCTCATCTTCGTCCTCGTCTTCAAGGTCACGGTCTTCTTCGGTCTCTTCCTCCACATCCTCCAGATCTTCCCGAAGCCCAGCCGCCAACGGCAGTTCTTCTGGGGGCAGTTTTGGCAGAGACTCTGTTCCAGCGGTGTTATCCTCGCCTTCCTCGTTTGCGTTCGGCTCTGCGGGGGGCTCCGGCAAGGGAGATGGAGAAGGCAACTCCGGCTCCAGCGGCAAAATCTGCTGCTCTGGGGCTGGGATCCCGCCAACAACAGCTTTTTCCCCCATGTCTTTGCGGCGGGCAGCCGAGCGTTTGAGATGGATCAACCGCTGATACTCATCGGCAGCGATATTTTCCTTCAACACGCGGGTGATGGTGGTGATGCTCACCTGAAATTGCTCCGCCAATTCGACGGCGGTCGCTGCCGAGCCGCGGTAGGCGCTAACAATTTGCTGTTGTTCTTGCTCTGAAAGTTTGCTGCGAGCCATCCCAGATCACCCAATCCAAAAACCGAAAAAACTGAAGAGGATCCTTAGCCAGCGGCGGTTGCCCCACACACCCGGCTGAGGCCGGCAGCTAGCTGCTCCCGCTCCAGCCCCTTGCCAATCAACACAATTTTGGACAGGCGGGGCTCATCGGGATCCCAGTCCCGTTCCAGAAAAAGGGTTTGCCGCTGGCCCACCTGATGAAAGATAACCCGCTGCGGCTCATCCACAACCCACAGCACCCCCTTGGCGCGAAAAAGGGTCTCGGGCATGTCTTGTAGCCAATCGCGAAAGGCCCCCAAATCCAGCGGCTGCTGCAGTTGAAAGCTCACCGATTGGATCCCGTCTTCCTCGAGGTGATGGCTATGGTGGGCCTCAGTCTCTGCATTGGGGAGCCTGGGATCCCACAATTCTGGGCGGAAGGCATGCACATCCAAGATGCGGGCCAAGGGCACCTGGGCATGGGTGGTGAGCAGGCAAGGGGCATCGGGGTTGTAGCGGCGCAGATCCAGAAGGATCCGCTCTCGTTCGGCTTCGCCGATTAAGTCCACCTTGTTGAGCAACACAATGTCGGCACTGCTGATCTGGTGGGCAGCAGTTTGCGAGCGCCGGAAATTCTGCCAGTATTCGGCCCCATCCACCAACGTCACCACGCCATCCAGGCGCAACTCCTCATGAAAAGTCCTCTGCACAAATAGCTCCGTCACCTGCCTGGGATCCGCCACGCCGCTGGTTTCCACCACCAGATAGTCCAACGCCTGGGCATGCTGGAGCAGCTGGCGGGCCGCCCGTTCAAAATCCTCTCGCACCGTGCAGCAGAGGCAACCATTGTTGAGCTGCATCAGCCCCCCCTCGGGCATGTTGACCAACTCGCCATCGATGGAAATCTCGCCAAACTCGTTGAGGATAACCCCAATGCGCAACCCATGCTCCTCTTCCAAGATGCGCTTGAGCAGCGTGGTTTTGCCACTGCCCAAAAAACCTGTCAAAATCGTCACCGGAAGCTGAGCTTTCATATCAGGTGAGGCTGAACTGACAAGCGGCCAACAAGCCCTTCTCTCAAGTTCCCCAGAAGCTCTACTAGCTTAGCTTTAGGGTTGGCTCTCCAGGATCTGGACAAGGGGGAACGACCGCTCCCACCCAAATTAGATCCTCTAACCCATCAACTAGTTATCCAACTATTTATCTATTAATGTCCTCTGGGCGTTGGGGCAGACTCTCTCCTGAGGATCCCTGGGGACGAATGAGCTCGATCGGCAGGCCATCGGGATCGGCGATGAACGCCACTTCATAGACCTGGCCCCCAATTTGCTGGAGCTGGGGCGGCAGCAGCAGGGTAAGGGGCACTTGCGCTCGCAAATGTTCTAGGTAGTTGGCCAGGGATCCCCATTCGGGGCCCACCTCAAAAGCGGGGTGATAGTAGCCCACATAGTGGGGATCCCCAAAGGGATCCGGGGCAGGATGGGGCTGCGGCACTTGCATCAGCTCCAAACGCCCCCAGGGGCCGCGCATCCAGCAGGCCAGCGTGATCCCGGCAGTAAAGCGTTCTTCCACCGCAAAGCCCAGCCCCTCGTAAAAAGCGATGGAGCGGAAGATATCGGCGGTGCGAATGGAAAAATGGTGTAGTTTCATCGTCCTGCAAAGCAGCCAGATGGGGCCAGACCGCTCGGATCATCGCCGATGACGGCTGGTCAAGCGCAGGTAGACTTGCTACGCTCCAGAAAAGTAGGCTGTCTATCTTAAGCACCTCTTGCAGTGTATGCTGGCCCGCCCAATCCTTGGGGCGGGAAATGCGACAACCTAAGCCGATTGCTGCCAACCTCAATTATGCCTAAGCTGGTCATTGTCGAATCTCCCACCAAAGCCCGTACCATCCGTGGGTTCTTGCCCGCAGGGTACGAAGTTCAGGCCTCGATGGGACATGTGCGGGATCTTCCCGATTCGGCATCTGAAATTCCAGAAGAATTGAAAGGAGAAGAGTGGAGCCGCCTGGGGGTCAATGTCCACGCCGACTTCGAGCCCCTCTACGTCATCCCCAAGGACAAAAGAAAGGTGGTCAAGGAGCTGAAGGAAGCGCTCAAGAAGGCGGACGAGCTGATCCTGGCCACCGACGAAGACCGCGAAGGGGAAAGCATTAGCTGGCACTTGCAGCAGGTGCTGCAACCCAAAGTGCCCACCCGCCGCATGGTGTTCCACGAGATTACCCGCGAGGCCATTCAGGAGGCGCTGCAAAACTGCCGTGAGGTGGATGAACAACTGGTGCGTGCCCAGGAGACCCGCCGCATCTTGGATCGCCTGGTGGGCTATACCCTGTCGCCGCTGCTGTGGAAAAAAATTGCCCCCAAACTCTCGGCAGGACGGGTGCAGTCGGTGGCGGTCAAGCTTTTGGTGGATCGAGAGCGGGAGCGGCGCGCCTTCAGAAAAGCCTCCTACTGGGATCTCAAAGCGGAGCTGCAGCCCAAAACGACCGTCGCCGGCCAGCAGGCTGTCTTTCCAGCAGAGCTGGTGAGCTTGGGTGGCAAACGCCTGGCCAATGGGCAAGACTTCGATCCCAGCACCGGCCAGCTCATTGCCGGGCGGGATTTGGTGTTGTTGGATCAGGCCCAGGCCGAGGCCCTGCGGGATCGCTTGCTGGGAAAAGCCTGGATCGTCAGCTCTGTGGAAGAGCGCCCCTCCACCCGCAAACCTGCCCCTCCCTTTACCACCTCCACCCTGCAGCAGGAGGCCAACCGCAAGCTGCACCTGTCGGCCCAGCAGACGATGCGCATTGCCCAAAAGCTCTACGAAGAGGGCTACATCACCTACATGCGCACCGATTCGGTCCACCTGTCGGAGCAGGCCATCCGCGCTGCCCGCGCCTGCGTGGAGTCGATGTACGGCAGAGAATATCTCAGCCCCGAGCCCCGTCAGTACACCACCAAAACCAAAGGGGCGCAAGAAGCCCACGAGGCCATTCGTCCTGCCGGATCAGAGTTTCGCCTGCCCAGCCAAACCCCCCTCTCCGGCCAGGAGCTGGCCCTCTACGACCTGATCTGGAAGCGCACCGTCGCCAGCCAAATGGCTGAGGCGCGGCAGACCCACACCATCGTACTCATCGCCGTAGACGATGCGGTGTTCCGGGCCAGCGGCAAGCGCATCGATTTTCCCGGCTTTTTCCGCGCCTATGTGGAGGGATCCGACGACCCAGAGGCGGCTTTGGAAGATCGGGAGGTGCATCTGCCCCTGTTGCGGCAGGGGGATCCCCTCCGCTGCCAGAAGCTGGAACCCGTTGCCCACGAAACCCAGCCTCCAGCCCGATATACGGAAGCCTCCTTGGTCAAGGTGTTGGAAAGTGAGGGCATTGGCCGCCCCAGCACCTACGCCACCATCTTGAATACGATCATGAGCCGTGGCTACGTCAGGCCGATGGGAAGTGCCCTCGTGCCCACCTACACAGCTTTTGCAGTCACCGAGCTGCTGGAAAAATACTTTCCCAACCTGGTGAATACCCGCTTCACTGCCGAGATGGAGCAAACGCTGGACGACATTGCTTCTGGACAGGCGGAGTGGCTGCCCTATCTGCGCCATTTCTTCTTGGGCGAGCAGGGTCTCGAGGGACAGGTGAAGGCGCGCGAGCTGGAAATTGATTCCGGCCTGGCCCGCTCCATCCATCTGGAGAACCTGCCTGTCAAGATCGGCATTGGCCCCTATGGCCCCTATGTGGCGGTCGAAACCGAGTCCGGAGAGGTGCGCGCCAACCTGCCGGAGGATATTCCCCCCGCCGATCTGAGCGCAGAACACATCGCGGAGCTGATCCAGCGGAAGCAAGAAGGCCCCAAGCCCATTGCCTTTCACCCGGAAACCCAGGAGCCAATCTATGTGATCCCGCAGGGCCCCTACGGCCCCTATGTGCAGTTGGGAGAAGTTTCTGAGGACAACAAAAAACCCAAGCGCACCTCCCTGCCCAAAGGGTTGAAACCGGATCAGGTCACGCCAGAGATTGCCTTGGGGTTGCTGAGCTTGCCTCGCACCTTGGGGGAACACCCGGAATCGGGGAAAAAGGTGCAGGCCGGTATTGGCCGCTTCGGCCCCTACGTAGTCTGTGATGGCGATTTCCGCTCTCTGCCCGCCGAGGAGGATGTGCTGACCATCAGCCTGGAGCGGGCGCTGGAGTTGTTGGCCCAGCCCAAGAAAGGCCGTGGGCGCGGCTCTGCCAAGCCCTTGCGGGAGCTGGGATCCCATCCTGAGGATGGCGAGCCGGTTCATCTGCACGACGGCCCCTATGGGCTGTATGTCAAACATGGCAAGGTCAATGCCTCTTTGCCCAAAGGGATCCCTGCCGAAGCGGTTACCCTGGAAATGGCCCTGCAGGTGCTGGCTGAAAAAGAAGTCTCTTCTGCAGAGGTCAAGGGGAAAAGCCGCTCGACCGCTTCTGCAGGTAAAGCCCAAGCCAAAGCTGCCTCCAGCAGCCCTACAGCCCAGCCGGCTGGAGATGCTGTGCCGCAGAAGCGGCGTAAAGCACAAACAACTTCCACCGGCGGCGGGATGGCCAAAGAGCCGCAAGCGAATGGGTCAGCCCAGGTGGGATCCCGTTCCACCATTGTGAAGATCACCCCCAAAGCCCCCGCCTGAGGTCAGCTTCTTGGGGTGCGATGGCCCAAGGTCGCCTGCTCAGGGTGGCTTAGGGGTTAGCCATGTAACAGTTTTGCTGACGACACAACTGCTTCAAGGGCCGCAAGCAGCGGCCACGGCGGCTTCCTGATTGGCAATGCAACCCATTGCTTCTGCAAACGGCAAGGGATCCTGCTGCTGGCGCTTGGGAATCTGGGCGTGTTCCAGCTCACTGCAGTAGCAGTAGGCAGGATGGCGACGATGGGGGTGTGCAAGGGACACGGGAGTAAATGAGAGTTGGAGTCGGGGCCAACAGCCTTCAGCTCAACGTTATCACCTGGGTGCCGGGGAAGTAGTGATTGAGGATTTGCGGCGCTGTGTAGCCCTGCTCGGCCAAGCCGCGGGATCCCCACTGACACAGTCCCACCCCATGCCCGGCTCCGCGATAGGTAAAAAGGTACACTTCCTGCTGGCCGGCCTTTGGCTGGAGACGTTCCCATGTGAAGCGGTTGCTGGGGAGGATCCCCCAACCCAGGGTTTGGCCAAGGCGCAGCACAAACTCTTGGCCGGTCAACAGTTGGGATCCAACGCGAATGCGCACAGGGCGACCCCAGGGATCCGACTGCACAATCTCCAGATCGCCGTTGCCGAAGGCTGGCTCCAACTCCCGTCGGCTGAGCCGGACGCTGTGAGGGCCATAGAAGGGAGAGGCGCGACACCCGTCACAGATCACCCCTTGTAGGTAGGGGCGGGCGGGTGGGGCAAAAATATCCTGATTGGCGCTGGTGTGACCGCCGCAGGTGGAGTGAAACAGAACCTCTATCGGCTGGCCGGCATGGGTTAGGATCTGCCCTCGGGTTGCCCGCACCGCAGCAGTGGTCGCCGCCGTCTCATAGGCCAGGCCACCATAGAACTGGTGGGCGGTGGAATCCTGCAATAGCCTTATCGAGGTAGAGGGCCATTCTCTTCTGGGGCCGGGGTGCAGATGGGGAATGGCCAAAGTGCGGGCCAAGATGGCTTGCGCCTGCAAGGCGGCGGCTGGCCAATCGGCAGGCATTTCGCTGGGCACCAAAGCCAGCAGATAGTCTTCCAACTTGACCCAATTCACCAGATGCAGGCGACCTAAACCCTTGGGACGAATCTGTACCCAGCCCCGATAGCGACGCTCCTCCCCTGCGAGGGAGCGCAGAGCTCCCCCCTGTAGCCAAAGGGATCCCTGGTAGCGACGAGGCTGTCCCGGCCCGGTCAGCAGGAGCTCTTGGCGGCGCACCTGTAACTTCCAGGTGCCTGTTGGAAAAGGCTGCTGATTTAAAACAAAAGGGCCCATCAGCTCCAACTCGACCAAGGGATCCGCACTCCAGCGGCTGAACAGCTCCACGGCCAGCCAATCTCCGCGCCCGGACGTTTGGGCCTGCCGAGAGCCTCCCCAAACAGCCCACAGGGATCCCAGCACCATCGCCCCCAACTGTCGTCGCCGCATAGGCCCCATCCGGGCATCCTCTATCGATAGACCATTCCCCCAGAAATACTGTCAAGATGAGCTGGCCAGCAAGGGATCGTATCCCAGTTGCTGGGTAAGCCGGGCGCGGGCCAATTCCCGATATTCCCAAAAGTGTTCTCCTGCAGCGCAGAGGCCCAAATATAGGTTCAGCAGGCTCGGTTTCTGTCGCCAAATCGTCCATAGCTGCCGCCAAAATTGGGCGCGGATTTCGGGATGAAGGATCCCTTGCCGCCAGATGAGTTGTAGAAGCAGATGGATCCCTTTGCGGAGGGGCAGCTTCATCATTTGCCGTCGGCCATCTTTGATGCCGATATTCAGGCATTGTTGCAGGCAGCGAGATAAATATCGCGCAGGATCATACAGTTTCCAAAAACTTTCCAGATACTCTCGGGCAATCTCCGATAGAGAACGGGTGGGAATAAAGTTCATCAGTGTATTTTGATCGCCAAACTCAGTCACGCCGATCCCTTCCAGCAACCGTTCCTCTTTCTTCAAGCGATTCCAGAGCTGTGTGTTTGGCAAAGCCTGTAGAATGCCCAGCATTGGCTGAGGAATACCGGTTTGCTCGACAAAAGCCTGAATGCGCTCCCCTGCTCCTGGCCGCTCTCCATCAAAGCCCAGAATAAACCCAGCATAGATCAGCAGTCCAGCATCGTTGATCTTGCGACAGGCCTCCACCAAAGGGTGGCGGGTATTCTGGAGCTTTTGGGTCATCTGTAAGCTGTCTTGGTCTGGAGTCTCAATGCCCAAAAAGACAGCATAGAAACCCGCCTCTACCATTAACCTCATCAGTTCTTCATCTTCGGCCAGGTTAACCGAAGCCTCTGTCATAAAGGTAAATGGGTAATTGCGCTCCTGGCTCCAAGGGATCAGCTCTCGTAAAAATCGCTTGACGTTGCGCTGATTGCCGATAAAATTGTCATCCACCACAAATACCGAACCCCGCCAACCCAAGTCATAGAGAGCTTGCAGCTCGGCTAGCATTTGACTTGGCTCTTTGGTTCTCGGCTTGCGTCCGTAAAGAGAGATGATGTCGCAAAACTCGCAATTGAAGGGGCAACCTCGTGAAAACTGGACTGACATCATGAAGTATTGATCCATACGCAGCAGATCAAACCTTGGCAAAGGACTTTGGGTTACATCCGGTTTTTCCGCAGCCCGAAAAATGCCCGACTCTTGCCCAGCTTCTAGAGCCTTGACAAAGGCCGGTATGGTCACTTCCCCTTCATCCAAAACCAAATAGTGAGCACCAGATTCCAGGGCATCCTGTGGCACAGAAGTTGGATAGGGTCCGCCCACCGCTACTTTTTTGCCCAACTGCACCGCTTTGCGAATGAGGGCGTGGAAATCCTGCTTCTGCACCAACATGGCTGACAAGATCACCAGATCGCACCACTGCCAATCGGCTTCTGTTTCATCAGCTACATTGCGATCCACAAAGCGAATCTCCCAGTGTTGGGGCAGCAGAGCAGCAACGGTGATCAAGCCCAGAGGTGGCATTAGCGCTTTTAGTCCCACCATCTCGATGGTGCGATTGTAAGACCAGAACGATTGAGGAAAACGCGGATAGAGCAGCAATGCCTTCATACCGACCAGCTCCTAAATCCCAGCGTAATTGATTTCATCCTCGCCTTTTTCCCATTCGTTTTTATTGATTAGGCAATCCTACAAGTGGCCTTGAATAAAGCTGCTGTAAAAACTTTTCGGTATGCTTACCCGTAGTACCTTCTTTGGGTTAGTAGTTTACAGGTTTTGTGCAGGTTTCTTATGGAGAAGCTTGTGATTCTTGAGCAGCGATTGAGCAGGTAGGGCCAAGAGAGTGCAGTTGCCGATGACTTCAAAGGACGGCTGCCACCGGGTAGCGTATTGACGTTCTCCCAGCCTACTCTTCAGGAAGCCTCTCTGGATGACTATCTAACCAAGGATCTGAGCTGAGCCTTAAAAGTTACTGAAGAGATTGCTCACTGAATAACTGAATAAAGTGTTGCCGCAATTCTTTCGAGAACAGCAATATCAACCCTGGCCCTTGGCAGCTCCAGACAGAGTCAGTTCGGCGCACCTTGCTCAAAAACCTGCTGAACCAAGCCACTGACGATGGAAAGTACAATCGCGCCGACGAACGCCCAACCGAAGTTATCGATATTGAAAGCGTTCCCGGCCAGCTTATCGGCAATGGCTAGACAAATGCCGTTCAAAATCAGCCAAAACAAACCCAGGGTAAGAACCGTAATCGGCAGGGTGATCAGCCGGAGAATCGGCCTAACCAAACCATTGACCAGACCAATGGCCAGAGCCGCCACCAAAGCCCCGCCAAACCCGGAGACGTGGATCCCGGGCAAAAGCCAAGCCAGGATCATTACACTCAAGGCTGACATCAGCCAGGTGGCCAAAAGAGTTGCCATGCTCCCTCCTCTGCCCTGATGGGGCCGCGATTTTGCCCTCTATGCTAGCTGATCTCCTCAGGGATCCCTTGCGCAGAAACCTCTTCAGGGCTGTAAGTTTGCAGGGCCAAAGCATGAATGCTCCGCCCCATGTGTTCCGCCAGAGCGGCATACACCAGGCGATGTCGCTGTAGGGTCGTTTTGCCGACAAACGAAGGCGACACTACTTGAACTCGGTAGTGCCCTCCTGTCCCGCCCCCGTGGCCGATGTGAAGGTGGGACTCATCCTCCACCTGCACATGAAGAGCCTGCAGCTTCTCCATCAGGTGCTGCCGAAGGTAGTCGGGGGTAAGCATGGCAACCCCTCTGGATGAGATGGGATCCCTTAAGATTGAGCCGTGGCCTTAGCAAAGGCTGCCTCGACCAGCGGACGCAGCTCGTTGCGGGCGTGCATCTCTTGGATGATGTCGCAACCGCCCACAAACTCCCCATCAATATAAATCTGCGGGATAGTAGGCCAGTTGGAAAACTCTTTAATCCCCTGGCGGATCTCAGGATCCTCGAGTACGTTAATCGCCGTGTAGGGGAAGCCCAAACTATCCAGCACACGAACGGCGGCATAGGAAAACCCACATTGGGGCATTTCCGGGGTGCCCTTCATGTAGATGAGCACCTTGTGGGTGCGGATTTGCTCACGGATTTTCTCTTCCAAAAGGGGATCCAGCATGGTGTTCAGCCACTATAGCGACAACAGTCGATAGGCAAACTGGCATCCTATCGAGATCTCATTTTCGTCTACTTTTAACATGCTCGACACTTTTCCCACGGTTGGGCCGAGAGATTCTCTCATAGACTCTGTTCTACGGACGCCACCAGCAAGCCCCATTGCCCAGGGCTGGCCCAAGCCCCCAACCTATCCAGGCAGCGACCCCAGGATCCATGTTAATTTCTACACCAACATGGTTAGCGACAGGGTCG
>NZ_JANSIM010000290.1:0-992 GCF_047502655.1 Synechococcus sp. R5-12
CGGGGCTGGGTGGCCTTGTGGCGCTTTACTACCCTATCCCCACCCCCACCACCCCGTCAAGATATCCAACCCAAAATTTTTGGCAAGTTTTTGGCGAGAATAGCAGGGAAAAGAAGAAATAAAACTGTTTGAATATTGACATTCTGACTGCAGAGTTAATAAGATGGTTGCGAGGGTCAGGTTTCGGAGAAACTGTGATGCTGACTTTGCGCAAGCGGGAAGAGAGGGGTCATGTCAAGCTCAGTTGGCTTGATACTTACCACTCATTTTCTTTTGGAGAGTACTACGACCCTCGCTACATGGGCTTCCGGGCTTTGCGGGTGATTAACGATGACCGAATCAGCCCGAGTGCTGGCTTTCCGACCCATGGGCACCGGGACATGGAGATCGTTACCTATGTTTTGGAAGGGATCCTTGAGCATAAAGACAGCTTGGGCACGGGATCTGTGATTCGTCCTGGTGAAATTCAACGGATGACGGCAGGCACAGGGATCTGGCACAGCGAGTACAACCACTCGGCAGATGAGGAGGTTCATCTGCTGCAAATTTGGATTTTGCCGGAGCAGGAAAACCTGGAGCCCAGCTATGAACAAAAAGCGACGGGTTTGACAGAGCATCCCAATGAGTTTTGTTTAGTTGCCTCTCGAGATGGGCGCCAGGGATCCGTGATTGTGCATCAGGATGTGAATCTCTATGCGGGGTTGATTGAGCCGGGACGCACCATTCACCGACACTTGGATGAGAAGCGCTACGGATGGCTGCAGATAGCTCGGGGCGATGTGACCCTAGATGGCTTGTTTTTGCGAGAAGGAGATGGCGTGGCTATTGCTAGGGAAAGCGAGCTCAACCTTTTCAGTGAAGAAGGGGCTGAGGTGCTGCTGTTTGATTTGGCCTGACGATGACTTTTGGCTGAATTCTGGCTGTTTGCCTTGAGCTTATAGTCGTTTTGGTCGTGTTGATCTTATGTTAGGATAGAGAGAATAATTTATAGA
>NZ_JANSIM010000055.1:0-8361 GCF_047502655.1 Synechococcus sp. R5-12
GAACAGTGATGTTCAGCAGTGTTCAGCGTAAATGTATCAGCTCTCCTCAATAGAGGCTATAGAAGCCGAGGGATCCCCTGACCTGCTCTCCGGTGAGACCTACGGCTCGCCAACAGGAGCAGAGCCGTCCGCGTCAGCGGGGCGGAGTCCTCATCCCGTAGACTTTCCCAATGCAGTAAGGAATCCGTCCTACCGGCGTGAGCAGTCTTCTCAGCTTGCCGTTCGCCTCAGCGGGACGGAGTCCTTGGAGGAGGAGGTGCCTTTTTAAGCGCTATCTAGCGCTATCTTAAGTTTGATAAAGCCAGCCTCATCTTGCCGACGATGACCTTCCCCATCTCTCCCTTAATTCGCTGCGCTGTGCAGGCTCTGTACTGGGGACTGGTTCTGCCCCTACCCATCCTGCTGGCTCGGCAACAGGCAACACCTCTTGAGCTGGGATCCCTTTGGATTGCTCTGCTGCTGGGATGGGGGGTAGTCCTGGGATCCCTGAGCCAGCAGATTCAGTTGGACGAAGAGGGCATGCAGGCCACCTACCCCAGTTGGGTGCCGCCTTTTGTGCGGCAGGAGTGGCAGATCCGGTGGGCCGATATCGAGCGCATTGAGCCCCGCTCCACCAGCCAGGGTGGTATGGTGTATTACTTGGTCAGCCGAGGGGGGGATCGCGTACTTTTGCCGATGCGGGTGACCAGGTTCAAGCAGCTGTTGGCTGAGATTCGACGGCACGCTCAACTGGAGATTGGCGGGCTGCGCCCCTACGTTCAGCCTTGGATGTACGGGCTCCTAGGATGTTTTGCTCTGCTTCTGTTGCTCTGGGATGGGATGGTCGCCATCTGGGTCTGGGCAAGTCCGGTGGGAACCTAGCGCAACCACAGACGGTTCCGGGTCTAGCCATCCCGACAGGGATCCCAGCTCCAGCGGGCGGTTGCAGTCCAGATCCCGCCCACGCCCTTCTGCGCAAGCGTTGCGGAGCAGCAGGATGGAAATTTGGAGCAGGTTGGAAATGATCTCCTCCGCTGGGCGACCCCTGGTGGCGGTGGGGGTATCCTGAGAGCAGTGGAACTTAGCCCCCTCTTGCCAGCTCTTCCCCTTCGCGACAGCGGTGCGGAGCACTTTGTCTGGGATCCCTGCTGCCCCTTCTCTGGAGAGGTTGAGTTTTGAGCAGGTCAACCTCTCCGCCTCTTCACTGGCCCTGCTGGACCATTGCCCCCGCCTGTTTCGCTATGTGTACCTGGAGCGGTTGATCTGGCCCGCTGCCAGTGTTTTTGAGCACGAGCTGGAGCAGAGGCGCGGACGGCAGTTTCACCGTTTGGTGGAGTGGCACAGCCGCGGGCGGCAGGTGGAGCCGCGTTTGTCCGGCCTGGATGAAGGGGTGCAGCAGTGGTGGCAGGTGTTCTTGGCCAGCTCCCATGCCCATCCCCAGGGACGGGTGTTGGCGGAGTTGCCCCTGTGGCAATGGATTGAGGGCTTTAAGTTGATAGCCCGTTTGGATCGGCTGGTGATTATCCCCGGATCCCTGCACATCCTGGACTGGAAAACTGAGCGTCAACGTCCTCGCGATGAACAGTTGGCCCAAGACTGGCAGGTGCGCCTTTACCCTCTGCTGCTCTGCGAGGTGGCCCAGCAGCTGCCCCTGGAAGGCCCTTTTGAGCCGGAGCAGGTGCAACTGACCTTTTGGTATGTGCAACATCCGCAGCAGCCCTTCCACCGGTATTACAGCGCCGCCGCCTATGAGCAAGACCTGGCCTACCTAAGAGCCACTCTGAACCACCTGCGGCAACTGGAGGCGCAAGACTTTCCCATGACCCCCCACACTGAGCGCTGCAACAGTTGTCTGTTTCGCTCCCGCTGCCATGGGCTGCTACCGGAAGGGATCCCCTCTCAAGACCTCACGGATTGGGTCTGGCCAATGCAGGAGCCCGCGACACCTGCGGATCCCATCGCCGATACTTATTGGGAGCAGTAATGGGAGCAGTAAGGACTCCGCCCCGCTGACGCGATTAGATCCGATTAGATCAGGGTAGGGCGGGGCAGGATCTGTTTTGGCAGCAACCCATGCACACCTTTCATGGGGCTGTTCACCACCTGCGTGATGTGGAAGTGGACAGCAATGCTGCAAAGCACATAGGCTTCCTCTCGCCCAATGCCGACAAACCGATGCAGAAAATCGATCATCCGCCTTAGGGCAATCTCAAAGGCCGCATCCAGATCCTCGGCAAAGCCCATGGTAATGAAATCGGTCGGGGTTTCCGCCAGCGGTGCCTCGAGCGGCAGATCTTTGCGCAGGATCAACTGCAAAGTGCCATTCATGGAAGTTTCAATGGCCGTTACATCAACTTCTCCGTCCCCTTGAGCGGAGTGGCCATCCCCCACCGAAAAAAGGGCACCGGGCACAAAGACCGGCAAAAAAACTCGGGATCCCGCCTGCAATTGGCGGTTGTCGATGTTGCCACCATAGTTGCCGGGGGGGATAGAGCTGCGGCTGGTTTCCTCGGTCGCCACCCCCAAGATGCCAAAGAAGGGGCGAATGGGGACGCGGATGCCGCTGCCGGGAGGAAATTCCGCTACCCCCTGGTCTATATCTAGGTCGATGAAGCGCAGTCGCGGCTGATCAAATTCTCCGGGCAAAGCCCCCCATCCGGGACGGATGGCATTGAAACCGATGGGCAAGCGGGGGGTGATCGCTTGCAAGCGCACTTCCAGCACATCTCCAGGTTCAGCTCCCTCAACGTAGATCGGCCCGGTCAACAGATGAGGGCCCGGCCCCACTCGGCGCTCGGCAGGCAAGGTTTGGCAAATTTCGAGGAATTCGGGCGTGAAGAAACGGTCCGGCGCTTTGCCGTAGTGGGCGAACCCCGAGTAGGTTTCCACCTGCACCACATCGCCCGATTGCACATACAAGGCCGGGGGCAGTTGGGAAGAAAAGCCGCCCAAGTGGACGGTATGGGGAGTGGCTTTGAGGGTGTGAACGGGCACGGCCAGGGATCCCTTGCAAAAGACCCATTCAATCTAAAGAAAAATCCCCTCCAATCCTGAATTAGACTGTTCCTCAAGCCGGTATCTCTGGCTACTGTTTGCCCAGGGGTGGCGTGGCGACAATGTTCCCCACATTTGCTATCTTGACTTGCTATCTTGAAGGGCTGTGGGCAGGGATCCCCGGTTGCAGGGCTGAGCGTGGAACTGGTGCCCCTGGTGTGGAGGATAACTGCAATTTTCTCGGAGACTTGCATACTGGGTTAGATGGTTTTATCAGCGCTGTCAACTGTGATCGCGAGTGTCATCTCCAGTACTTCCACCGTCCGGGATCCCGACTGGGATGTAGAAGTGGCGGGCCTCTACAAGCGTTTTGGCGATTTTGTGGCCCTCAATGGCATTGAGCTGAACATTCGGCGGGGGGAGTTTTTCGGCCTGCTGGGCCCTTCCGGCTGCGGCAAGACCACCCTGCTGCGCATCCTGGCCGGCCTGGAGATGGCCGATGCTGGGGAAGTGGTGATTCGAGGTCGCCCGGTAGGCCACCTGCCCGCCCACAAGCGCAATGTCAACACCGTGTTCCAGAGCTATGCCCTTTTCCCTTTTATGACGGTGGAGGACAACATCGCCTTCGGCCTGCGCATGCGGGGTGTGCGGGGAGAAGCTCTGCGCAAGCGGGTAGCGGCTGCTATGGAATTGGTGGAGATTGCAGCTCTGGCCAAGCGGAAGCCCCATGAGCTGTCGGGAGGACAGCAGCAGCGGGTGGCCTTAGCTCGGGCTTTGGTGAATGAGCCGGAGGTGCTCTTGTTGGATGAGCCGCTGTCGGCCTTGGATGCCAAGTTGCGCAAGCAGCTTCAAGTGCAGTTGTGCGAGTTGCAGCGCCGCCTGGGCATGACCTTTATTTTTGTTACCCACGACCAAGAAGAGGCTTTGGTGACCAGCGACCGGGTGGCGGTGATGCGGGCGGGGCGCATTGAGCAAGTGGGCCTTATCGATGAGGTGTACGAGCGCCCGGCGACGGCCTTCGTAGCCGACTTTTTAGGGGCCAGCAACCTGATCGAGGGGATCGCCTGTGGGACGGACTGTGTGGATACGCCCTTGGGAAAGCTGAAGGTCTTGGGGATCCCGGCCAGCTCGGAACCGGTGCAATTGGCTATTCGCCCGGAAAAGATCCAGCTCTCTCGCAGCGGCTGGGATCTGCTGCCCAACCAGGTGCCGGTGCGGGTGGAAAACCTCATCTACACTGGGGCTGAGAACCAATACCTGTTGCGGACAAACCAAGGTCAGCAGCTCAAGGCCACGGCCCTCAACACCGATATTGAGGATGCAGGGTTTGAGATCGGCGCAGCGCTGGTGGCCCACCTACCCCCGAAAAGCCTAATCCGTTTGCGACCGGATCCCCGTCAGGAGGAGACTGGATGTTGAAGCTGCCATCTCCTGTGGGCAAGTGGATCCCTGGCCAAGCCCAGGTGCGATTTGGGGAGCTGCTCACCCCTTGGCAGGAGTTGGGGCGCAGCCTAATTTTTGCTGGGCCAGGGGTGCTGTGGGTGATGGTTTTTCTGGTGCTGCCGGGGCTGTTGCTGTTGGTGTGCAGCTTTCTCAGTCGCGGGGAGTTTGGCCAGATTCAACTGCCCCTGACCCTGGAGAACTATCTGCGCATTCTCGGCTTTGGCCCCTTGGGATGGACGCCCATCTACTGGCAGATCTTGGGCCGCAGCCTGCTGGTGGCGGGGGTGACCACCTTTTTTTGCGTGCTGCTGGCCTACCCATTGGCTTTCTTCATTGCCGCCCACCCACCCCGACAACGGGATCTGTTGCTCACCTTGGTGGTGGTGCCCTTTTGGACGAACCTGGTGATCCGCACCTATGCCTGGATGGTGGTGCTGGCCCCGGAAGGGTGGCCGGCTCGCTTGGCGGCCTGGCTGGGCTGGATCCCACCGCAAACGGCTCTGTATCCCAGTTGGCTGGCGGTTTATCTGGGCATGGTCTATACGTTTTTGCCCTACATGGTCTTGCCCCTGTACACGGCGGTGGAGCGCATCGATTGGCGGCTGGCGGAAGCGGCACGGGATCTCTATGCCAAGGGTTGGCAGGTCTTTTGGTGGGTGCTTCTGCCCCAGACCTTGCCTGGACTGGCGGCGGGCCTCATTCTGGTGGGGATCCCGGCTTTTGGCATGTTCGTAGTGCCGGATCTGTTGGGGGGCAGCAAAACGCTGTTGATCGGGAATGTGATTCAGTTGCAGTTTGGCTCCAGCCTGGACTATCCCTTCGGGGCGGCCCTCAGCTTTTTGGTTACCGGCCTCACCCTGGGGTTGATCTACGCCTACAGCCGGTATGTTGGCACCCGCAGCCTAGAAAATCTGGTTTGAGGAGCTGCTGTGGGCCTTGAGCAAAGCCGCCAGTTGCTTGCGCATCAGGATCCCGGGCTTATCGGTGAGCATGTGCTGTTCGGCGCTGAGGGTGAGAGGAACGTCGGGATCCGTGGTCTCCAAAATGGCTTTGTCTTCCAAAGTTACAGCCCGGTCAAAGCGGATAACCTCGGCGGCTGGGGTATCGGCTTCGGTGTCGTTGCGCAAACAAAACTGCACCACTTGGGAGGCTCGGTCGTTGATGGGGGTGGGGATGTTGACGATGACATGGCTGCGGCCATTGGGGTAGCGGATGTGAAGGTGGTTGGTGAAGGGCAAATGCCAGGTTGAAGTGGTGGTGCGCTCGGTTTTGGCGGCAGCAATGCCCAGGTTTTTTTGTTGCAGCTCTGGGTTGGCTACACCGAGCACTGTGCGGGTGCGGATCCCGTAGTCCAGCTCCTCGACCTCGAAGTGGCTGGGTACCAAGTCTTCCATACTGCCAAAGGTGTTCTGGTGTACAAAGCTGATGTGGGCGGCATCGAACTCGTTCTCGCAGATGCGCAAGCTGGCACATTCCCAGCGTTCGTAGAACTCGTGGATGAGCCGGTAACTGGGATCCTCGGCTTCTGGGATGACCGGGATCCCCCGTAGAGGCTGGGGATGCAAGCACACCCAAGCATAGCCATAGCGGGCCTGGCAGAGATAGGCGGGAATGCGGTAGCTCTCTGGGATGCGGGCCTGATCCGGCAGTTGCGGCACCTTGACACAGGCTCCCGTGCCATCAAACTCCCAGCCATGGTAGTGGCAGCGAAGGTGGCCGTTGCCAACGATCCCCTTGGACAATTGAGCCGATCGATGACAGCAGCGGTCTGCGGCTGCCTGGGGCTGTCCGGCCTCGTCCAGCCAAAGGACGATCTTTTCCCCCAGCAGCTCGAAAGGTTGCGGGGATCCCTGCTCCAATAGGCTGAGGGGCATCACCGGATACCAGAAGCGCCGAAAGACAGGATGCTGGGTCACCAACATGGCAAAACCATCTGTGTCGTGTGGCCGGATTCTGTATAGCAAATTCGTGAATTCGGTTCCGTAGCCCGCGCCACAATCTCTATTTGGGGATCTTGCAGATCTGGGCAAACTCATTCCCAGGGGAGCTCAACTCATGGGGAAACCCTAGAACCTCTGGTACGGTAAAGATACTGATCTTGCGTTTGAGTTTCCAGAGGGATCCCTTGACCTCAACTTTGCCTTCTCAGACCCTCTTGCAGGCTCTGTACACCCCTTCCCCTGCTTGGGATGCCATCGTCATCGGTGCGGGGATCGGGGGATTGGTCGCGGCCAGCCAGTTGGCCGCCAAAGGATACCGTGTGCTGGTGCTGGAAAAATACCTCATTCCAGGGGGCAGTGCCGGCTATTTTGAGCGTCCGGATCCCTTAGGCAAGGGGAGCTACCGCTTCGACGTGGGCGCTTCCATGATCTTTGGGTTGGGCACCCAGGGTACCACCAACTTGCTGACCCGCGCCTTGGCAGCCGTGGGCCAGTCCATAGACTCTATCCCCGATCCGGTGCAGATTGCCTACCACCTGCCCAAGGGGCTGAATCCCCGAGTACACCGGGATTACGAGCAGTTTTTGCAGGAGCTATCCGGCTACTTTCCCCAGGAAGCCGCCGGCATTCGCCGGTTCTACGACAGCCTGTGGCCCATCTTCAACAGCCTCAACGCCATGGAGCTGCTCTCGTTGGAGGAGTGGGGCTATCTATTTCGGTCTTTTGTGGGCAATCCCCTCGGCTGCCTGACCTTGGCGCGCTATTTGCCGGTGAATGTGGGCCAGGTGGCGCGGCGCTGTCTGCGGGATCCGGATTTGCTGCGCTTTGTGGATATGGAGTGCTACTGCTGGTCGGTGGTGCCAGCGGATCGCACGCCCATCATCAATGCCGGGATGGTGTTTTGTGACCGACACTACGGCGGTATTAACTATCCCAAAGGGGGGGTGGGGCAGATCGCCCAAAAGTTGGCCCAGGGGCTAGAGGCCCATGGCGGGCAGATCCGCTACAAAGCACCCGTGCGGCGGATCCTGGAAGAAAGAGGTCGGGCGGTGGGTGTAGAGCTGGCCAGCGGGGAAAAGCTCTTTGCCCGCACAATCATCTCCAATGCCACCCGCTGGGACACCTTTGAGCGCCTATGGCCGGGATCCCTGCCCAGGGCGGAGCGGCAGTGGCAAAAACGCTACCAGCAATCCCCTAGCTTTTTAAGCTTGCACCTGGGGGTGCGGGCCGAGGCCCTGGCCGGCGAATGCCATTGTCACCACATTCTCCTGGAAGATTGGGATCAGATGGAGGCTGAGCAGGGCACCCTTTTTGTCTCCATCCCCACCCTGTTGGATCCCGACCTGGCTCCCCCGGGCCGCCACATTGTTCATGCCTTTACCCCCAGTTGGATGTCCACCTGGCAAGGGTTGAACCCAAGCCAGTACCAGATCCAAAAACAGCAAGCCGCCGACCGCCTCATCCGCCGCCTGGAGGCCCTTTGGCCCCAACTGGGATCCCACATTGAACTGAAGGAGATAGGCACCCCCCGCACCCACCGCCGCTTTTTGAGCCGCAGCAACGGCACCTATGGGCCTATCCCCAGCCGGGATCCCTGGGGCTTGCTGGGCATGCCCTTCAATCGCACCGCCATCCCCAACTTGTACTGCGTGGGGGATAGCACCTTCCCCGGCCAAGGGCTCAATGCCGTTGCCTTCTCCGGCTTTGCCTGCGCCCACCGGGTGGCAGCGGATTTGGTTTAGGTTGCCCTTCTCCTTGCTACTCCCTTCTCCCTCTGGGAGAGGGGCAGGGGATGAGGGTTGAGCGGCGCAGAGGGTTTGGGAGGCAGTTGATGGTCAATTCAAACAACAATGAGACGCTAGCCAGTAAGATAGCGTCCGTTCCCGAAAGCAGGCTGTAGGCCTTTGAATCAGGACATTGTCCAGAATCAACACAGATGTCCTCTTCAAACTCGGTATTCAGTATCTGATACATTTACGCTGAACACTGCTGAACATCACTGTTC
>NZ_JANSIM010000056.1:0-997 GCF_047502655.1 Synechococcus sp. R5-12
TCCCGACCCTCCTGCTGTTGCAGAGAGTGCGGGGCTTCCCGGCGGTTTAGCTAACCCAGTTGCGCAACACCGAAGGCAGCTTGATCTCCATTCCCAACAGTGCCATCCGGGTGGTGGAAAACCTCTCCAACGGCTGGTCACGGGTGGATCTGGGGATCATGATTGCCTATGAAAATGACCTGGAACAGGCGATACGCATCACCGAGCAGGTGGCTCTGCAGATGTACCGGGAGCCGGCTTGGCGGGAACAAATTCTCGAGCCCCCCGAAATGCACGGTGTCGATGATCTGGGGGAGCGGGGGATCACGCTGCGCATTTGGATCAAGGTGCAGCCTCTGCAGCAGTGGAGGGTGGCGCGGGAATACCGCCGTCGCCTCAAACACGCCTTCGACCAAGCAGGGATCCAGATTCCTTTCCCGCAGCAGACCCTCTGGTTCCACAGCCCCTTGGAGATGCGCATCCAGGGTCTCAGCCCAGAGGAGACCCACCGCTTGCTGCACCTGATGGAATCGCGGCTCGAGGCTCGCCTGCGGGAAAGGGATCCCGTTGCAAACGACTTGACAAATTGACAAAATAGGCGGCTGCCGAAAGCTTCTACCCTTAGCCGCTCAGCCGGCTAGCAGTTTCAACAGGGCGGTCGCGCCAGCAGGCCGCAAGTCTAGTGACTACTCATCGCCGATGATTTCCGGCTCAGTCAGTTCATCCGACATTTCGATGACAGCGCGGCGGATTGGCTTCATCCAGCCATCTTCTATATCATCCGGATCCTCGTAGCGGCGGCGCTTGGCGCGGTTGGCCACCTGTACCGTGATGCGATAGCGATTTTTGGAAGCGTTGATCAGAGCCTCTACCCGACGCATCAGCTCGTCATTGTCAATAGCCAGTTGATTCTTGCGGGAAGCCATAATCGCAGTCTTAAATCTTGATATCTTGTTGCCACCGGGATCCCAAGGGGACTCCGTCCCGCTACCGCGAAAGGACTCCGTCCCGCTACCGC
>NZ_JANSIM010000057.1:0-14037 GCF_047502655.1 Synechococcus sp. R5-12
ACTCGACCGACCGACAGTTCTTCTTGAACTGCGGATAGCCTTTCCTTGGCTCTTTGTTCTTGCAACGGCGGTAGAAGTTGGAGAGGGCAGACCAAGCTCTTTCGGCACTAGCTTGACGGGCGGCAGAATTGAGCTGGCGGGCGAAGGGGAACTCTTTGGCCAAGTCCTTGCAGAGGGAATACAGAACCGCTTTGGTCGCGCCCCGGTTATCCATCCAGTACCGTAGACACTTGTTTTGCACAAACTGCGCAGTGCGAATGGCTTCGTCCAGAGCTTGGTACTGCTCTGCTGTGCCGTTGAGCAGCTTGGCTTCTCTGACCAACATATTGCTATTTTAAAGTGCTACGCACCGCTACCGCGAACAGCGTTCCTGAAGGGATAAAACGGTCTGCGCCTTACATCCCTACCCTCAAGGGCAAGGCTTTACGGCGTTTTTTCGGTAAAACCGCAGGGAGCGCTCCAGGTTGCCGACGCGGATCATGGTGTGGAGAAGGCGCATGGCACAAGCTCCGAGAAATGGGCGATGCTGCACTTATTTTAGTCTTTGACCTTTTAGTCTTTAGACCGCTGAGGATCCCTTGATGAGCCAAACGCCTCTGCAACGCACCCCCTTGTTCTCCCTTCATCA
Source organism: Synechococcus sp. R5-12 (assembly GCF_047502655.1). NCBI lineage: Bacteria > Bacillati > Cyanobacteriota > Cyanophyceae > Synechococcales > Synechococcaceae > Synechococcus > Synechococcus sp. R5-12. The sequence goes on from NZ_JANSIM010000057.1 coordinate 629, forward strand.
AGCTTTGGGGGCGCGATTTGTCTCTTTTGCCGGCTGGGAAATGCCGCTGCAGTATCGGGGAGTGATAGCAGAACATCGGGCAGTGCGGGAGAGGGTGGGGACATTCGACATTTCCCACATGGGCAAGTTCACCCTCTGGGGGCCGGAGCTGGGATCCCACCTCAGCCGTCTGGTTCCCAGCGATCTGAGCGCCGTTCCTGTGGGATCCGGTCGCTACACCGTCCTGCTCAATCCACTGGGGGGCATTTTGGATGATGTCATCTTCTACCGGCATCCACCGGAGGGTGAGCTGGAGCACTGGAGCGTGATCGTCAATGCAGCTACCCGGCAGAAGGATTGGGATTGGCTCAACCACCACTTCCAAGGGATCCCCGGAGTTAACCTGCAGGATCACTCCGATGCTCAGGTTCTGTTGGCGGTGCAGGGGCCGGCAGCCGAGGAGGTTCTCCAGCCCTTTTTAGAGGGATCCCTGAAGGCTTTGCGCCGGTTTCAGCACGGTCAGTTTGCCGGAGCGGCGGGAGCCTTGGGAGAGTCTATCTTCGTGGCCCGCACCGGCTACACCGGAGAAGATGGCTTTGAAGTCATGCTCAGCCCCGAAGACGGCATCCGCCTTTGGGAGCAACTGATTCAGGCCGGCGTACAACCCTGTGGGCTGGGCTGCCGCGATACCCTGCGCCTGGAGGCTGCCTTCCATCTTTACGGGCAGGACATGGACGAGAGCACCACTCCCTTAGAAGCCGGCTTGGGCTGGTTAGTGAACAACCCAGGGGACTACATCGGCAAGCCCGCCATCGAAAGCCAACGGCAGCAAGGGATCCCTCGCCACCTGGTGGGGTTTCGCATGCTGCATCCGGCCATCCCCCGCAGCGGCTATGCCATCTACGCTCCCAACTCCCCTGAGCCGATCGGACGGGTAACCAGCGGCACCCATTCTCCCAGTTTGGGCTACGGCATCGGCTTGGGCTATGTCGCTCCGGCTTGGGCCAAGGTGGGATCCCGGCTGGAAATTGAAATTCGGGGGCAGCGCCAGCCTGCCGAAGTGGTGAAAAAACCTTTCTACAGTGCTGCGCACCGCTGACGGGAACAGGCGCAGGCTCCGGTTAACCCAGGGGGTTGAGCCGTTTGCCGGTCTTGGGAGTGGAGTATTCCTGCTGCAGCCGCCGCAACTTCCGCAAGGCCCGCCGTTCAATCTGTCGTACTCGCTCCCGCGAAAGACCGATGTGCTCCCCAATTTCCCGCAGCGTTAGGCCCCTCGATCCATCCAGCCCATAGCGAGCCACGATCACCTGTCGCTCTCGTTCGCTCAGTTGGCCCACCAGAGCGCGGACTTCCTCTCGATGGGCAACCTGGGTTAGGTGTTCGACAGGGTCGTTGTCTTCATCTGGGATAAAGTGCTGCAGTTCGGTGCCATCTTCATCCCCTACCCCCACATTCAAAGACCGCATCTCTGCCATGTGGCGGGTGATCAGCTCACGGTAGTTATCGCCGATATCCAGAGAATCAAAAACTTCTTCTGCCTGGGGGCGGGATCCCCTTTCGGCAGATAACTCGCGGTAGCGCCGCTTCACCTGGGAGACTTTTTCGTACATGTGGGCCGGCAGACGGATCATCCGCCCCTTGTTCTGGATGCCCCGGTTCACACTTTGCCGGATCCACCAAGTGGCATAGGTGGAGAACTTGTAACCACGGGTGGGATCGAACTTTTCCACGGCGCGGGTGAGGCCGATCGTGCCTTCCTGAATCAAATCCAGAAACGGCAAGCCGCGATTGCGATAGCGCTTAGCAATCGACACCACCAAGCGAAGGTTACACTCCACCATTCGTTTCTTGGCTGCTTCCCCCTGCCGCAGGATCTGCTGCAGCTCTGCCAAGGGGATCCCCAACCGCCGGCTCCAATCTTCCACCGACTCGTGGGGCTGCCGCTGTTCTAGGAGCGCCACCATCCGCTGCACCTGGTGAGCCAAACGGAGTTCTTCTTCAGCGGTGAGCAACGAGTAGCGCCCAATCGTCTTCAAGAAACGCCCCACCGCATCTTGCAAGTCAAGACTTTCCGACATATCAAACCCCACACCATAAATTCATGTCCTGTCAGAATCGCCACTTCTCCTGTTGTTGCATCAAGCCGTCTTCCTGTGTGTGAAGCTGACCTTTCTGCAAACAGCACCTTATTCATACCAGCACAAAAGCCCTTTCGTAAAGGCTTTAACTCTAAAAACTTGAGCCAGAATCGAGTGCTTGACTCACTAAATTTATTGAGTCTGGCTCACTAGACTCTATTAGGAGCGTCTAGCTGCCCATTTTGTTGATTAAAAACTCTACTAAAAGGGTGGCCGAGAAATTAACCATTTCATAAGCCTGGATTTAAGGCTTAGGAAAGTTACGAAAGATTGTTCTAAACAATCAACAAGTTTTTGATGCCAAATCAGATTGCTCATAAGCTAAGAAAGCAAATTTTTTCACTCATTTTGTTAGAACTAGAAATGGATATTTCTGTTTGCAGAACTATCGGAAGGGCTTGCTCGGCAGGGAATAGAAAGGTTCATCAGCAGGTTTTTGGAATGCCTTGAGGTGAATTTGGCACGTCATCGCCGACAACCTCAGCCGGAAACAGATGAGGACGGATCCCTGTGGGACGGGTTTTTGCTTCTGCCTCTAAACCTAGTGGAAGTTATCTCCAATACTCGACTTTGGACACTAGATGCAGATCTAAGATTTCTGTATCACCGAACACGCTAGGCGCGGATCCCCGGCATCGGTGCTCTGCACCGCCATCGCCAACGCCGCAGCGCGCACCCACATAACAAGGCAGGTCAGGTCAACCCTGCTCTGAGCAGTCCAGCCGCCATCCAGGCCCAGGTGTGCTGCACTCTTAAGGGAAAAAATGGGAACTCCGTTCCGCTCGCGCGACCCGCTGCGGGATGGTTGACCAAAAAACTGGGTTTAAAGCCCCGCCCTAAGGCCTACGGCCCGCTGACGCGACTAGGGCGGCTTTGTGCTACGCTGCCTGCGACAGCAGGGTAGTCAGCCGCTTTAAAAGCCCAACAGTCTCACGACCGGATACAGCCTCGATAGGTTTTGTGGTTGTTGTTTGCAACGGTGCCTAGGGGCATAAGGACTCTGTCCCGCTGGCGCGAGAGGGAACCGCCCCGCATTCGCATCAGCGGCGCGGAGCGCTTGGGGGAACGCCTGGGGAGATGAGCACCGCTGCTTTGGAGGGGCAACCCAAGGCGGTAAGTGCTGCCGCAGAACCAGGAACCAGAATCTCCCGCCTTTAGGCAGGGGGTTATGTCAAATTTCTTCCATAACTGCAAGGGGGCTTTATAGTGAGGATCCCAATCTCCATCCGTCAAAGGATTGGATCTGCCATGTCTCACTTCACCACCCTGCAAGTGCAAATCAAAGACGCCGATCTCCTGGAAGAGACCCTGAAGGAATTGGGCTACGCCGTGCAGCGGGATACCAGCCTGCGGGGCTATCTCTGGAACCGCACCCGTGCCGACTTGGTGATCCGTCAGAAAAATGGCTTCGACATCGGGTTTCGCCGCAACGGGGATCACTACGAGCTGGTGGCCGATCTGTGGGGGGCGGGCATCGATCCCAAGACCTTTCTGGAGCCGATCTTGCAGCGCTATGCCCACAAAAGTTTGCTGCGCTCAGCCCGTGAGCAGGGCTATGCCATCGAGGCCGAAGAAGTGCTGGAGGATGGCACCATCCGCGTGGTGGTGGGGCGTTGGGTATAGCTAGGCCCATCGGCATCCGCCCATGGTAGGTAAGCCTCAGCCGGCTGTCAGGACTGACCAGGGATCCCGGCCCCAACCTTGGGATCTGGTGTTGGGGGGGCAAACGGCAACCGGGAGCGCCCCGGCCCATGCCTTAGTGCTGGGAGGTCTCGAGGGGGCGCGGCGACGACTCGCCCATAGCGATGAAGCCGTGCGCTTAGCCACGCTATCCCAGTTGCTGCAGTACGGGTCGGCGGGCCTGGCCGAACTCATTGAAGCCCTCGCTGGCAACAGCTCTTGGGCGGTGCGGCTGGAAGCTTGGCGGCTGTTGTCTCAGCTTGGCCAGCCGGAGGCAGAACAGGCCTGTTGCACCTACAGCCCCTTTCGCCCGGTGGGGGGAGCGCAAGGGGTGATCGTGGCCTATCGGCGTGGGGAGCGGAACTTTGCCTACGCCGACCTGGAGGGAGTGGATCTGCAAGAGGCGCGGCTAGGGGGCGTTAGCCTCTACGAAGCCAATTTGAGAAAGGCCAACCTGCGCCTTTGCAACTTCAACGGCGCCCACCTGCGCCGGGCGGATCTGCGCCAGGCCAATTTGCAAGAGGCCAAGCTAAGCGGCGCCGTCCTCGAAGGAGCCGACCTGCGGGGATCCGACCTGAGGGGGGTAAAAGTTAGCGGCACCAGCCTGCGGGGATCCCGGCTTTCGGAAGAGACCCACCTGGAAGAACGGGTGCGCCACATTTGGCAGTTGCAAAACTGGGGGGGACAGGGGCAAGATTTCTCCGGCCAAGACCTGAGCAAAGCCGATCTGCGAGAACTGGTGCTCTGTCAGATCCGGCTGAGGGGAGCGGATCTGAACCGGGCCGATCTGCGCGGATCCAACCTGGAGGGAGCGGACTTGGGGGGAGCCAACCTACAGCGGGCGGACTTGCGGGGGGCCAACTTGCAAAATGCCGACCTGGAAGGGGCCAATCTCAGCGGCGCCGAGCTGCGTCAGGCCCAGTTTCAGGGGGCTAACCTGCGGCGGGCCGATGTCAGCGGGGCCAACCTAACCCAAGCCAACCTGGAAGGAGCTCAGATCGAAGGGTTAAAGCACAGCGGATCCCGGATTGCCGGCCTGATCTTTCCCGACGGCACCCCGATCAAGCCCTGGTGGTGGTAACAGGTGCCTACCGCTCACCCAATGAGCCAAATCCAAAGGAATCCCAAGATCCCCCGGCAATTGGGCAAACCCGGATCACCATAGGAGTAGAGATACCTATGGGGTACAGCTATGGTTCTGGCAGAACAGCTCTCGACAAAACCGCTCACCGCCGACGAGCTTCGCAAAATGGATGCCTACTGGCGGGCCGCCAACTATCTGTCGGTCGGGCAAATCTATTTGATGGACAACCCGCTGCTGCGAGAACCCCTAAAACTGGAACATGTGAAGCCACGCCTGCTGGGGCACTGGGGCACCACACCCGGGTTGAACTTCATCTACGTGCATCTCAACCGCATCATCAAACGGGAAAACCTCAATATCCTCTACATCACCGGCCCCGGCCACGGTGGCCCTGCTCTGGTGGCCAACACCTACTTGGAAGGCACCTACAGCGAGGTGTATCCCAACATCGGCCAAGACGCCGAAGGCATGCGCAAGCTCTTCAAGCAATTCTCCTTCCCCGGCGGCGTGCCCAGCCACGTGGCTCCGGAAACCCCTGGCTCCATCCACGAGGGGGGAGAACTGGGCTATGCCCTGGCCCACGCCTTTGGGGCTGCCTTTGATAACCCCGATCTGCTGGTGGCCTGTGTGGTGGGGGATGGAGAAGCGGAAACCGGCCCCTTGGCCGCTTCCTGGCATTCCAACAAGTTCCTCAACCCCATCCACGACGGAGCAGTGCTGCCGATTCTGCACCTGAACGGCTACAAGATCGCCAATCCCACCGTTTTGGCCCGCCTCAGCCGTGACGAGCTGCAAAATCTGTTTGTGGGCTACGGCTACAAACCCTACTTCGTAGAAGGCTGCGAGCCGGCAGAGATGCACCAGTTGATGGCCGCCACTTTGGACACGGTGATCCACGAGATCCAAGAAATCCAGCAGCATGCCCGCAGCAAAGGGGATCCCACTCGTCCCCAATGGCCGATGATCATCCTGCGCACCCCCAAAGGCTGGACCGGCCCCAAAGAGGTGGACGGCAAAAAGGTGGAAGATTTCTGGCGCTCCCACCAAGTGCCCCTGGCGGATCTGGCCAAAAAACCGGAGCACCTCAAGGCTCTGGAGGACTGGATGCGCAGCTACAAGCCGGAAGAACTCTTCGATGAAAATGGCCGTCTGCTGCCGGAGCTGCAAGAGCTGGCCCCCAAAGGGGAAAAACGCATGGGGGCTTTGCCCCACGCCAACGGCGGCCTGCTGACGCGGGAGCTGAAAATGCCGGATTTCCGTCGCTACGCCGTGCCTGTCCCCCGCCCCGGCACCACCGAAGCCGAAGCCACCCGAGTTCTGGGGCAATTTCTGCGGGATGTGATGAAGCTCAACCCCCACAACTTCCGCCTCTTTGGCCCCGATGAAACCGCTTCCAACCGCTTGGATGCTGTGTTTGAGGCCAGCGACCGCACCTGGGTAGCTCCCATCTACGATTGCGACGAGCACCTCTCCCCAGATGGACGGGTGATGGAGATCCTCAGCGAGCACGTCTGTCAGGGCTGGCTAGAAGGCTACCTGTTGACCGGGCGACACGGGTTCTTTTCCTGTTACGAAGCCTTCATCCACCTGGTGGACTCGATGTTCAACCAACACGCCAAATGGTTGAAAACCACCCGGCACATTCCTTGGCGGCGGCCCATTCCTTCCCTCAACTACCTGCTGACTTCCCATGTGTGGCGGCAGGATCACAACGGCTTCAGCCACCAGGATCCCGGCTTTTTGGATCACGTGGTCAACAAAAAGGCCGAAATCATCCGCGTCTACCTGCCCCCGGATACCAATACTTTGCTCTCGGTGGCCGACCACTGTCTGCGCAGTCGCCACTACGTGAACGTGATCGTGGCAGGCAAACAGCCGGCCCTGCAGTACCTGGATATGGATGCGGCCATCAAGCACTGCACCCAGGGCTTGGGCATCTGGGAATGGGCCAGCAACGATCAGGGTTCAGAGCCGGATGTGGTGATGGCCTGCTGCGGCGATGTGCCGACGATGGAAACCCTGGCGGCGGTGGACTTCCTACGGCAGCACCTGCCGGACATCAAGATCCGGGTGGTGAATGTGGTGAACTTGATGAAGCTGCAGCCGCCCAGCGAACACCCCCACGGCATCAGCGATGTGGATTACGCCAGCATCTTCACGCCGGACAAGCCCATCGTGTTTGCCTTCCACGGCTATCCCTGGCTGATTCACCGCCTCACCTACCGTCGCCCCAACCACCACAACTTGCACGTGCGCGGCTACAAGGAGGAAGGCACCACCACCACCCCCTTCGACATGTGCGTTCTCAACCAGGTGGATCGCTTTAACTTGGCCAACGACGTCTTGGAGCGGGTGGATCGCTTCAAGTACCGGCGGGATCACGTCCAGCAGCTTATCCGGGACAAGCTGGTGGAGCACAAGCAGTACATCTGCAAACACGGGGAAGATCTGCCGGAGGTGCGCAACTGGAAGTGGCCCTATTGAGTGGCCCTATTGAAGGGATCCCCACTCAACTAACTTTCGCCTCTGAGCTCTGGCAGGATAGAGTTTTCTTGGGCTCTGCCTGCCGGAGTTTTCTGAAGTCTAGAGGTTGAGGGTGTGAGGGGTTCAGAAAGGGTGGATGCGGATACACTTCCCGATCTGGAGGTGGAAGAAACAGAGTGGGGCGGGATGGCGCTCTCGCTGGGGCTGGGTTTGGCCCTCTCGACCCTTGTGATCGGGATCCGCCCCCAGGTGGTCGTTCCTTTTGGGTTGAGCGCGTTGGGTTCGGCCCTGCTGGGATCCCTGCTCATCCCCGGGTTGCGGCGCTGGAAGGCGGGGCAAGTGATCCGCCAGGAGGGGCCCCAATCCCACCAGAAAAAAGCAGGCACACCCACCATGGGCGGGATCAGCTTTTTGCCCGTGGGGCTACTGGTGGCCGGGATCTGGAAAGGCCTACGGCCCGCTTACGCGAACGGCTGGGATCCCCATTGGCTGGCCGTCGCGCTGCTCACGCTGGCCTACAGCTTTGTCGGCTGGCTGGACGATTGGCTGGTGATCCGACAGCAATCCAACAAGGGGTTGTCTCCCCAACACAAGCTGTTGCTCCAGGTGGGAGTTGCCCTTGGGTTTTGTGTCTACCTGGCCTGGCAGGGGATCCCGACCAGTCTGACCTTGCCGGGGATAGGCACCCTCTCTCTGGGCTGGCTGTTCTGGCCCTTGGCCCTGTTTGTGTTGGTGGGCACCAATAATGCCGTAAACCTCACCGATGGTATGGACGGCTTGGCGGCAGGGGTGGTGGCCATCCTGCTGATTGGGCTGGGGCTCCTTCACAGGGATCCAGAGCTATCGGTGTTGGCTTTCACCCTGAGCGGTGCCTGCTTGGGGTTCCTGGTTCACAACCACCACCGGGCGCGGCTGTTCATGGGCGATACCGGATCCCTGGGGTTGGGGGGCGCTCTGGCCGGGTTGGCGCTGCTGGGGGATCAGCTCTGGGCCTTGGCCCTGATGGGGGGAGTGCTGGTGGCAGAGGCGCTGTCGGTGATGCTGCAGGTGGGCTACTTCCAATACACCAAACGCAAAACCGGCACAGGCCAACGGCTGTTGCGCATGTCGCCCTTGCACCACCATCTGGAGCTGGGGGGCTGGTCGGAGGTGCAGGTGGTGGGATCCCTCTATGGGATAACGGCGCTGCTGGTGGGGCTGGGCTGGGCCTGGTGGCACTGGACCGGAATGTGAGTTCGAGCTGGGGATCCACCGGGATTCCAATGAGGGCCTGACCTCAAACGGGTTGTTCGGCGTGGGAAATGGCCACCGGCAGATCGGCCCCCACCCGCTAAGTCCCGGGATCCCTTCTGTTGTGAGGAAAACGCAAAGATTACTGACCGATGTTTGTTCCCTGTCAAATTTCCAACTGAATCTTTTACATTCACCGTTGCAGATCGGGGATCGCTGTAACGTATGGATATGAACTTAAGTTAACAGTGCGTTCCCCTGTAACCCAGTTGGGGGCCTCTAAAAGGAGTACGATCCTATGCTGCCGAGTGGCTCCAAAAATTCCGATAGGCCAGCGGCACAGTCAGAGCCCAGCGATTCGGTCTCCGACCCGCCGATGCAAGCGGCTCCTTCTCCGGCAGGTGCTGCTGAGCTTTCCTCTGCGCGGCCGTACGTGGTGTTGCACGGCCATTTCTATCAGCCGCCCCGAGAGGATCCCTGCCTCAACCGCATTCAGCGACAGCCGAGCGCCAGCCCCTTTCACGACTGGAACGAGCGCATTTGGGCGGAATGTTACCGCCCCAACGCCTTTGCCCGCGTTCTGGATGACCAAGGACGGGTGGTGCGTATTGTCAACAACTATGAATTCCTGAGTTTTAACTTCGGCCCCACTCTCCTCTCTTGGTTAGAGGAGCATGACATTGAAGTTTACCAACGCATTTTGGCCGGCGACCGTCTCAGCGCCGAGCGGCTGGAGGGTCATGGCAATGCCATCGCCCAAGTCTACAACCACGTCATCCTGCCCCTGGCCAACGGGCGAGACAAGTACACCCAGATCCGCTGGGGAATTGCCGATTTTCAACACCGCTTTGGGCGCCATCCCCAGGGGATGTGGCTGGCCGAAACCGCCATTGATGCAGCAACGGTCACGGCCTTGGTCGAATGTGGGATCCGCTTCGTCATTTTGGCCCCCAGCCAAGCGCAGCGCATTCGCCCCTTGGGACAAACGGAGTGGATCGACGTTAGCCAAGGCCAGATCGATCCCCGCCGGCCCTACCGCTGCTTTACCCCCGATCGGGAGGGGTACTTGGATATTTTCTTTTTCGATGGCCCCATTTCCCGTGACTTGGGCTTTGGGGATATCGTTTACAGTACTTATTCGCTGGCGGAGCGGATCCGTTCCGCTCTGCGCTCGGACAAAGAGGGGGAAGCCTATCTGGTCAACTGTGCCACCGATGGCGAGACTTTTGGCCACCACAAGCGGGGTGTAGAACGCACACTGGCCTATGCCTTTTGCGAGGAATTTCCCCGCCGGGGCTGGCAGGTGGGCAATTACAGCCATTTTCTCAGCCAACATCCCCCCACTTGGGAGGTGCAACTGAAACCGGTCACCGCCTGGAGCTGCGCCCACGGGGTAGGACGGTGGTCGCGAGACTGTGGCTGCGGAGCGGTGGGAGGGTGGCACCAACGCTGGCGGCAACCGCTGCGGGAGGCCCTCAACTGGCTGCGGGATCAGCTGGCCGAGATCTACGAGACGGAGGCCAGAGCCTACCTGCGGGATCCCTGGCTGGCGCGGGATCGTTACATCGAGGTGATTTTGGATCGGGAGCGCTGTGATGCCTTTTTGCAGGAGCACCAAAGCCACCGCCTCACCGCCGAAGATCGGGTGCAAGTGCTGCGCCTGTTGGAGATGCAGCGCTACAGCCAGTTGATGTTCACCAGTTGTGGCTGGTTTTTCGAGGAGCTATCCCGTCCTGAAGGGGTGCAGATCCTGCGTTACGCGGCACGGGCTATCCAGTTGGCGGCAGCAGTGGCGGATGTCAACCTAGAAGAGGAGTTTTTGCAGCGCCTGAGCAAGGCCCCCAGCAACCTCGACCTCTACAGAGATGGCAAGGGGGTCTATTGCGCCTTGGTGCGCCCCAGCTTGATCAGCCCGCAACGGCTGGTGGCCCGGCACGCCATGTTTTCCCTGTTTAACGGGATCCCCCGTTCCCAAGGATATGTGCTGGATCAAGTGGATCAAGAGCGCCTGACGATAGGCGGGTCGACACTGGCTATCGGGCGGGTGAAGCTCACTTTTCCCACCACCCGCGAAGAGCACGATCTAATCTACGCCGTGCTCCACCTCGGCGGCTGGGACTTTCAATGTGGCGTCAAGCCGTTTGCTGGGCGGCGCATCTACGAGCAGATAAAAGCGCGGCTGCTGGCCGGATCCCACAGTCGGATACAGATGATCCTGACCCTGCAAGACCTATTTGGGCCGGAAACCTTCGACTTGAACGCCCTCGACGACGAAGATCGGCAGCAGATGATGCGCTGGCTCACTCAAGATACCCTAGACCGCCTGGCCCAGCTCTACCGCCAAACCTACCTGGACAATTACGGGGTCTTGATGGCCTTTCGGGCCGACGGCCTGCCGATCCCGGAAGAGTTGTTGGCTGCCGCTCAGATCACCCTCAACCAACGCCTGTTGACCAGTTTGCGGGCGATGGAAATGGAAGAGGGCAAGCGGGATCACCTGCTGGAATTGCGGGCAATTGTGCGCGAGGCCGAGCAGTTGGGGTGTCAGTTGCGGCGGGAAGAGGCAGCCCGGGTTCTGGATCGGCTCCTGCAGCGGGGGATGTGGCACCTTGCCCACGCTTTTGAGCCGGAGACCTTCGGCGAACAGCTCTACAACCTGGAAGAATGGCTGCAATTGGCTGCAGACCTGCGCCTGCCCATCAACTTGGATCGCCTGCAAGAGCTCTATCTGACAGCGCTGGAGCGTCAAATTGGCCCGCGTTGCCCAGCTTGGCCCCAAGAAGACTGCCGAGACATTTCTGCCGAAAACCTGCACCGCCTCTTACAGGTTGGGCAGCGAATTCGGGTCAACGTCAATGCCTGGCTGCGTCACCTACACCCCCAAAATTAAACCCCCAAGATTAAGTTGAGAGCTCAGTGAACTTTAAAGCCATCGGGATGACAGGATTCGAACCTGCGACCCCTTCGTCCCGAACGAAGTGCGCTACCAAGCTGCGCTACATCCCGACTGACAGGCCCCTTTAACCGCCCGCCGAAGCTCAACAAGTATAGCACGCCGGCTACGGACAATGAGGACAAGGGATCCCCAGCAGAGAAGGGGATCCGATCTGCGCTAAGCTGCAAAAAATCCCCCCTCTCGTCAGCCCAAGTATGAGTCAGTCTAAGGGTTTCCGCAAATCCAAGCCTGAGAAAAAACCGGCCAGCTCCAACACTGCCAAGCGCAAGGAAGCCGCCAAACGGTACGACGAGCTGAAAGCCAAGGGGATGCCGGAGTTCAACATCTTTGCCCGCCGTCGCCAGCCCGCGCCTGGCCAGCCCAACCCTTGGCTGCCGGTGGGATCCCTAGCAGTGGGACGTTCCAGCGCCATTCACCAAGCCATTTTCCAAAACGAGGAAGAACTCAAAAAAGCAGCCGTCAGGCTGTTTCCCCGTCTCGGCAAGGTGAAAGATGACCTGGAGTTTGGGTTTCGCCTTAAGGACAAGGACTTCCAAGACGAGCCGATCCAGGTGGCGATCCGTCCCCAGCCTTCACCCCTTCAAGTCTGGATGGCCAAAATCCGAGGTTGGTTGGGCCTCTCCGGCAAAGGAACCTCCAAAAAAGCTTAGACCGCCGCAAAGGCCCTGGGCAGCCAGCCCAAAATCAGAGGGTTGACCACCTCTGGGCGCTCGTCGTGGGGGCAATGGCCTGTATTGGGAATGGGCAAGAACTGGTAGTCGATCCCTTTCACGTGGTTTTGAAAGCCGCGACCCCGTTGAATGGGCGTCCAGGGATCCCCTTCTCCCCAGAGCACCAACAGCGGGCAGCGCACCTGAGGCAATAGGGCTTCAGGAGTTGGGCCAGGGGGAGCGGTGAGAATCGAGGCAAACACCTGCTGAGCGCCCACATCACAGGAAGGGGCATAGAGAATCTCCACCAGCTCATCCGTAATGGCGGCGGGGTTGCGGTACACCTGCTCCAGAGTTGCGCGAATACGCTGCCGCTGCCGCACCCGATCGAACAAAAACGGCCCCGTCACCGGAGAAGCCGCCAGAGCGGTGAAAACACTCATGAAAAGGCGGAAAATCGGGCTGAGCTCATGGGAGCGATGGTTCAATCCCCCGGCGCAGTTGAGCAACACTGCTCCTGCTGTTAACTGGGGATGCCGGGCAGCCATGATCAAGCTGAGCAAGGCACCGATGGAATTGCCGATAAATACAGCAGGCTGCTGAATGTGCTGCTGCCAAAAATCCACCAGCAACTCCGCCCACAGATCCAAGGTGTAGGGGAGAGCAGGCTTGGCCGAGCCGCCAAACCCCAGCAAATCCAGGGCATAGACCCGGTATCCTGCCGCAGCCAGCACGGGGATGTTGTGCCGCCAATGGCCGATGGAAGCCCCAAATCCATGCACCAAGACCAGCGGGGATCCGGATCCCTGCACCACATAGCGAATGGCATGTCCGCGCCAGCTCCAGACTTGGGGAGCAAAAGGAGCAATGGCATCAACCGCAGAACCGGCAGAAGAAGCAGTCAGCACAGCCTGAAAACAGACCCAGTTAAAGATGTAGGTAGAAACTCAGAGCCATCCCTGTTCATCATAGCTTCGGAATGCCTTTGTCTCCCGTCTCTACTGCCCTGCCTGCTGCTGCAGTTGCGGGTTCAGGTGCCGCCGAGGTGGGGTTGGGCCGGTCAACATGGGACGAAAGCATGCTGGACTTCTTGGGATCCCCGCCCTTGGCTGGATGGCATAGCACCCGGGGATCAGCTAGAAATCGCAGGAGCCCCGCACTGTGCCCGTAGGGTCACTGCCGGGAGGAATGCGCTTTGATGAAGTACA